>NZ_DIMV01000096.1:0-68762 GCF_002425715.1 Mesotoga sp. UBA5557 | reverse complement strand
ATTAAGCATGGCTAGAAGTTTCCTTCTTCGCCTTCTTGGCACACTGCAACTTGGAACTAGAAACCTGCAACTGCTCTTCGAAGGACGGCTCTTCACAGCGTTCAGCGTTGAGCGAATCAAAATGATGCTGAACGACCGGCTTACTGAACCCACGACTCCAAAGAAATATTCAGCTCGACACAGGCAATCTCTCTTTCCTTTTCGAATTCTCTGCTCTATATATGTACGGACATTACTTCATGAAAACACGAAAGAAATCGAAGAGAACCGATCTTTTCGGTGTTCGAGCAACGAATGAGAAAGATATCGGGCGAAGTCAGGCTCTGATCATCGCAGAATGTCTATAATTCAATTTGGTGAGCCATTCGATGTTTTGCTAGAATATGATCATAAATTGATTCTTCTCTTAACATCATCGATTATTTTGGCTTTGGAGCATTCGGAACAGACTTTTTTGCGGAACTGATTTGTGAGGAACTTTCTGTTTTGCAACTAGGTACGTACATATAAATGTTTTCCGATCAGCATTCGTCTAAGCCTTGACTTTCGAATCCAACTCATACCAAACACTCATTCACGGAAGATATATCTTAATTGTTTAGAGGTCTGACAGATTGAAACAATCCACTCTTTTGGGGGGTGATATGACAAGCTAAAGAGTGAACACCTGATTGCGATCTGTTCTTTTTCGACTATCAAACGTTTACCTTTATTAGGAGGTGAAACAAATGAGAAAGTTGATGTTTCTGGCACTTGCGCTGGTTGTCGCTGTTAGCTTCTCTTTCGGTGTAACGATTACGATGATGACGCCGCTTACCGGAGCTGACGGCGCTTACATGGACGAGATTGTTGCAAGGTTCAATGCCGAACATCCGGATATTGAAGTCGTCCATGTTGTGGTAGAGTCTTCTCTTGATATGAAGAACAAGCTCTCGATGGGTATTGCATCCAAGACAGCCCCCGAGATCATGTTCATCAGGAAATTCGACATGCCTCTCTATCTGGAACACTTCAAGGGCTTCACAGCGGAAGAATGGCTTAACAAGTATGGAATTGACACTGACGACATCTTCCCGGGTGTCCTCGACGGACTTGTAGTAGATGGTAAAATCGTCGGTATTCCAATGGACATATGGCTGTTCTACATGGCCTACAACAGAGGAAACTTCGCAAAGGTCGGTCTCGATCCTGACAACCCGCCGAAGACAAGAGAAGAGTTTATTTCCGCAATGGAAGCTTTAATTCCCATTACACCTCCAGGACTTACTCCATACTACGAAAACCCTGCCTGGACATGGATCTGGTTCCACCTTCTCTGGCAGCACGGCGGAGAAGTGTTGACAGACGACTTTAAGGAGCCGGCATTCGAGAAAGCCGGAATCGAAGTCTGCAAGCTGATGCTCGAGATGCAGGACAAGGGTATTCTTCCCATGCAGGTAGCCGACCCTGGCGTGTCCTTCCAGTCCGGGGAGAGCACAGTATTGATAACCGGTATCTGGACCATTAAGCCCTGGATGGAACAGCTGGGTGAGGATTTCGGTTATGCGGTAGCTCCTCAGTTAGGCAACACCAAGGCCGTATTTGGAGGTTCTCACGTACTGGCAATGCCAAGAGTCATGGTCGAAGATCCTAAGACACTTGAAGCCGCGACAACATTCATCAAGTATCTATGGGACCACGCGATTGATTGGTACGAAGCGGGACAGACTCCTGCAAGAAAATCACTCGCCGAGAGTCAGGAGTTGAAAGAGAGACTGCCTCACATTTACGCAGTATCTCAGGATTCCGAATACGTAAGACAGTTCCAGATGTTCCCGCTGATATCGGAAATAGAGGCCGAAATAGCAGTCTACCTTGAGGAAATATTGGTGCTGCACTCGATATCTCCGGAAGCTGGTATGAAGGAAGCTTCGTTCGCCGTTCAGGAAATTCTTGACGACTACTGGTCAAGAAACTAATCGCAGATAAGTAATCGCTTTACTTGGTGAAGGGAGGAGGAGTAATTGACACGATCACATTCAAAATCACCTAAACGATTCCGCAGGGAGATAGGATCGTGGTTGTTCCTTCTCCCTCACCTATTCTTCTTCGCTCTATTTGTTGTGGTTCCACTGGTTTTCGGTCTCGTAATTAGTTTCTTCAACTGGAGTCTTCTCAAGGATAACGTGTTTGTCGGTTTTGACAACTACATTCGAACGTGGAATGATTCAAGATTTTGGCCCACGGTTCAGCACACAGTGGTTTTTGCGATAATCAGTGTTCCACTCACGATAATCGTTGCCATTATCTTTGCACACATTCTCAAGAAGAAGAGGTTTGGCCAACTATGGCTTCTAATTGCATTTGTTTCACCGGCATTCTTTGGTTCTGTAGGTATTCTTAGTTCATGGAAGTGGATCTTCGCTTCTTTTCCTTCTGGATTAGCAAATTACTATCTCAACAAGGTTGGCGCGATAAACAACGCGGTTTCATGGTTTGGCAGCACATCAGTTGCTTGGGGAGTGATTATCCTGGTAACTGTATGGTGGATTGTGGGGTTCAGCATTTTGCTTTACTTGGGAGCCCTGCAGAGAATTCCCCCCGAACAATACGAATCGGCAAAACTAGATGGCGCAGGCCCGTGGAAAAGATTCTTATATATCACTTTACCCTGGATCAAGAGCGTGCTATTTTTCGACGTTGTTCGACAAGCCATACTGGCCTTTGGACTCTTTGATCAGGCTTACATTCTCTCCGCAGGGGGGCCGGCCGGAACTACTCGTACTCTGGTTTATTACCTATACCTTGTTGGATTTGAGAGACAGGATTTCGGAAGAGCTGCAGCGATTTCCTGGTATATATTTGCGATCGTACTGATTTTTGCTGTGATTCAACTTGTACTGGTCACCAAATCGATACGATCGACGGAGGGGTGAGATAATGGCTTCTACAGTTGCGAAAAACAAGAAAAAGCTCAGCAAACGAATGACTGCAGCGATTATTACTGTTTTTCTCTGGGCCTTTGCAGCTTTCTGGTTTGCGCCAATTTTCTGGATGTTGTCAACTTCAATGAAGTCAACCACACTTGCTGTGATTGAAACTCCCCCGCAATGGATACCCAATAACCCAACACTCGAGAACTACAAAATAATCTTTGCACCCTCGGGAGGCCTTTCGCTAATAAAGGCGACATTAAATAGCGTGATTGTCGCTGTGAGCTCAACACTGGCTACTCTAATGCTTTCAGTCCCTGCGGCGTACGCGTTGTCTCGACTGAGGTTCAGGGGAAGAATGTTCATCTTCTGGATGTATGTTGCGGTCCTGGCCTTTCCAGCAGTGCTGTTTTTGATACCCCACTTCTTCATAATTAACGGAATGGGATTAACAAACTCCTATCTCGCTCTGATCTTACCAGGCCTTGGAGGAACGTTTGGCGTCTTCCTCTTGAGGCAATATATGCTAGATATTCCCAAAGAGCTGGAGGACGCGGCCTGGATAGACGGCTGCTCCAAGTTCAGGTTCCTAATAAGCATAGTGATTCCTTACATTAAGCCGGCAATGCTAGTGCTTTCATTAATGACCTTTTTGGGTTCGTGGAATAGTTTCCTTTGGCCACTGCTCATTCTAAGCAAAGCAGATAAGTTCACACTACCTATTGCACTAATAAGGTTTAGCGCGGGATGGGGAGACCCGTATAGAGGTATTGGGCCTATGATGGCAGGAGCTTTCTTCTCTGTCGCCCCATCTCTGATAATTTTCATCGCATTCCACAGATACTTGATGAAAGGAATCTCCCTGGGATCTCTTGGAAAGGAGTAGATGCCATGTCTAAAATACTGAAGTCTTTTCGGAAAATAGGAGAAGAAGAGTCAGCAATGACCCCAAGGACTTGTCTTCTGTTGATCTTGGGCTTGCTTGTTTGCAGTCTATCTTTTGGAGGTAGTGTTTTGCCTATCGATATTGATGTAAGCACTTTCGAAGAAAGGATAGAGACCGACAGAAAAGTACAGGTTGAGATAGAAATCGTAGATAGAGATGGAGAAGAATTAGATAGCATTTCGGTGTCCGCCAAGCAACTTTCACATGAGTTCTACTTCGGAAATGCTCCCGAATACCTGCTTTACGCTTACGCTCAAACCAGTTACAACCGTGGAAGGAGATTCGGGATCAGACCACTGCCCGAGGAAGATCTCCAGGAATATAAGCGTTTGTATCTTGAGCTCTTCAACTTCGCCACTCTTCCCTCCTTCTATTGGGCAGACTATGAGTCCACAGAAGGAAGAATTCGGTTGGCCGAGGCCTCTAAGAAGATCGCCCAATGGCTGGGTGAAAACGAAGTCCCGGTTAAGGGTCACACACTTGTTTGGGGGAATCCGCCGAGCGTAGGTGTGCCCGCCTGGGTAGAAGTGAAAGGAAAGCTCGGTCAATGGGCAGAAGTACGGGAATATCTCTTTTCGAGAGTTGTTAGGGAAGTCGAAGAGTTCAAGGATCTCATTCAATACTGGGATGTCGTTAATGAGCCTATTGTTCAACCCTGGTTCGACTCGATAGGTTCGGACTATATTGCCGAGTCGTTTAGAATAGTTAAGGAAACCGACCCCGACGCCATTACAGTTCTAAACGAATACGGGGTGTTGGTGAATGAGCGGACCAGGCGAGCCTTCATTTCAAGAGCCCGGCAACTCATAAATGAAGGAACTCCCATAGATGTGATTGGGGCCGAAGCGCATATTTTCACTGCTCAGGATCTGCTTGGTCAGCTGCGATCCTTGGAAAGCATATATCTTGCAATTGACGAGTTGGCTCAGCTGGGAAAACCTATTCATATATCGGAGTTTCAGATTCCTCTTCCGGCCGTGATAGATGCTTTCGACGTCTCCATAAGCGAGGCAGAAGAGATACAGGCCGAGATCGCCAGGATATTCTACAAAGTCTTCTTCAGCCATCCGGCGGTCGAGGCAATAACGTACTGGAATTTCTACAGGGCATGGCAGTCAGGCAGCGGATTTCTGCGCGACGATCTCTCGATAAAACCGATCTTTGATGAGTTGAAGAAGCTTATACACGAAGAATGGAAAACCTCTGTCCGTCTCGAGACGGATATTTCGGGCAAAGTGGCTTTCAACGGTTTTGCTGGTAAGTACGAGGTCTCGGTGGAAAGCGGAGCTATGTCAGAGACATTCATTATTGACGTTAAGAAGGGTGAGAAGAATGAATTCACCCTTGTTCTCGGGCAATGAATGGAGTGCTCTAAATGAAAACAGTCGCCATTTTATATACCTTTGTTCTCATGATGGTTCTTATTCCGGAAACTCTTGTTGCGAATACAGGTCATGTGCTGACAATAGATCCCAGCAATCCCGGTCCCGAGATAAGTCCCTTACTCTACGGCGTATTTTTCGAAGACATAAACCATGCGGTAGATGGCGGTCTATACGCTGAGTTGGTAAGAAATCGATCTTTCGAACACAGAGATCCTCTCGAAGGCTGGGTTGCAGTCTTTGAAACCGGTTGCCAGGCCACCTTCTCGGTTGACTCGGACCTGCCGCTTAATGAGAACAATCCCCATTACTTGACTTTTGATATTGAATCCGAAAACAGATCAGTATCGCTTTCCAACAACGGTTACGACGGCATTCCTTTGAAGGAAGGAAAACGCTACGAGTTTTCCGTGTTCATTCGAGGCAATTCGGAATACAGCGGTGAAATAACAGTTCTACTAACGGATGAGAAGAGCAACACAATCGTTGAAGCAAGCCTCGGATCGGTTTTCGGCGCTGAGTGGGAGAAGTATTCGGTCGAATTCGTAATTCCCGAAGACTGCGGCAATGGCAGGCTTTTACTTACATTGAAAGGTGCCGGCGAGGTTTGCCTGGACATGATTTCGCTTTTCCCTGAAGAGAACTGGAACGGCATGAGGGTAGATCTTCTAAAGATGCTTGAAGAGCTTAAGCCTGGTTTCGTAAGGTTTCCGGGCGGCTGCCTCGTTGAAGGCGACAGCCTGGAGAACGCCTATCGATGGAAGGATACAATCGGACCGGTAGAAGAGAGGAAGGCAAACTACAACCTCTGGGGCTATCACCAGTCATACGGCATCGGATTCTTCGAATATCTCCTCCTGTCGGAACACCTGGAAGCAGAGCCCATACCAATCTTCAACTCGGGCATGTCGTGTCAGGTTCGGGGAGCCGAGTACTGCCCAATTGATGAGATGGACGAATGGATTGAAAATGTTCTTGACTTCATAGAGTTTGCAAATGGGCCAAAGAATTCACTCTGGGGTTCAAAGCGTGTCGAGCTTGGTCATCCCGAGCCCTTCAACGTCAAGTATATTGGTATAGGAAACGAGAATTGGGGCACGGAATATCATGATCGCTTCCCGATGTTCAGAGATGCTGTCAAAGCGAAGTATCCTGAAATCATCATTGTTTTCAGCGGCCCGCCTTCTTATGAAGGAGCTTCATTCAACAGGGCGTGGAGATGGGCAAGAGAAAACGAAGTCGAAATTCTTGATGAGCACATGTATGCCGTTCCGGAATGGATGTTGAGAAACACGGATAGATACGACAAGTACGACAGATCCGGTCCAAAGGTCATGCTTGGAGAATACGCAGCCCACGCGGCCGGGACAAGGAACACCCTTCAAGCAGCAATGGCGGAAGCAGCTTTGATGACTGGCCTTGAACGCAATTCAGACATAGTTTTTATGGCGGCTTACGCGCCCCTATTCAACAGGCCGGGCTGGTCGCAGTGGACGCCGGACCTCATCTGGTTCGACAACGCAAGAGTGTATGGAACACCAAGTTATCATGTTCAGAAACTCTTCAATGAGAATCTCGGAGATGTAGTAATACCTTCTGAGCTTACCGACGAGAATCTCGAGGTTATCGGTTACTGGTTCAAGTCGCTGTACCACGTCTGCGAGTATGATCGTGAAACGGAGAACTTAATCATAAAGATTGTGAATCCATGGCCCGAAGAGAAAGAGGTCAGAGTCGAAATTGGCGAAAAACTTGAGATCAGGGGGCAGGGAGAAGTCATTCTGATGACGTCCGACAGCATCTTCGATGAAAACACTTTCCAGAACCCGGACAAGGTACTGCCCAAGAAATATGATCTATCGGGTCTATCAAACGAGTTTACTTTTACCTTTGCAGAAAATTCCATAACGATACTGAGATTGAAAGCAGTTGGCTTATAGAGTGATTATCTAATTTACTGGGGAGGGAATGAAGTGCAGACAGCCGTAAAAATCTGGCCTAGGAAGATCGGAAAGATTGACAATATGATCTACGGTCACTTCACAGAGCATCTAGGAAGATGCATTTACGACGGCATCTATAACGAGAAATCACCAAAATCAGATTCTAGGGGTTTCAGAAGAGACGTCATGGACGCCGTGAAGAACATAAAATGTCCCATCTTAAGATGGCCTGGCGGAAACTTTGTGTCTGCCTACCACTGGCAAGACGGCATGGGCCCTCTCGAAAAACGCCCTCAACTTCTGAATTACATCTGGGGAGGTGTGGAGTCAAACAGATTTGGGACTGATGAATTCATAGAGTATTGTCGCGAAATCGATGCCGAGCCATATCTGGCCGTTAGTCTAGGAACGGCGACTCTAGACGAAGCAATGGCCTGGCTAGAATACTGCAATCTAGACACCCCGACGAAATTCGCTCGAATGAGAAGAGAAAATGGCCATCCAGAGCCCTACCATGTTAAGTACTGGGGAATAGGGAACGAAGTGTACGGCCCCTGGCAGGTCGGCCATTGCAGTGCTGCCGAGTACGCAGAAAGACTCCGCCAGTACACTCAGTTCATGAAGGGTGTGGATCCGTCGATTAAGGTAATCGCAGTCGGAGCCGATAACCCCGACTGGGACATGACCGTGTTGAAACACGTGGGTCATCTGATAGATTACATCTCTATCCATCAGTATCACGGCTGTGACGACTACTTTGGGACCGTTGCCTCCGTCTACTACTGTGAACAGAGGCTTAAGCTCCTGGAGGGGCTGATAAAACACCTGCGTCTGGATCACGTAAAGATCTCCTTTGATGAATGGAACATCTGGTACAAAATCAGCGCGGAAAGGAAAGGCGCCGAGAAGAGAATCGTGCTTCTGGAGGAACCCTACGCCTTGAAAGACGGTCTCTTTGCGGCAGGGATTTTCGCTGTGATGCATCGTATGGCTAATACAGTTCAGATGGCCAATCTTGCGCAAATGGTAAACGCACTCGGTATGATAAAGACCAAGGGCGACGAAATGGTACTGACTCCCATCTATCATGCATTTGATCTATTTGTGAATCATACCGGAAGAACTGTCCTGGACATGGCGATTGGTTCTGAAACTTACGAAATAAGCTCCAAGACATTTGTCGAGGGTCGAAACAGCTTCAAGCTCAGCGAAGTTCCCTATGTTGATGGATCGGCCACCTTTAACGAAGATAAGAATATTTTGAGCGTCGCCCTTATTAACTACTATCAGAAGGATGTAGAAGTCTCTCTCGATCTTTCGGGAATCGAAGTCCAGAAGAGGGCCGTCCAGCATGTTCTGACGGGATCTGCTCCCGATGAAATGAATGACTTTGAAAATCCAGAGCGAATAAAACTTGGGAGCAAAGAGCTGACCTCCTGCTCTCCGGAAATGACTGTGAAGCTCGATTCGATGTCGGCAAATGTAATCGAGTTTTCTCTGGACGGAAAGCTATAACCCTTTGAAAAAGGATTACCTCCAGCACAAGTTCAGGCAATGAGAGTTTTTTGACCTGAGGAGAAGGCATTCTGGAGGCTCTGAAAGGAAGAGTCTTCAACTGAGAATAGTTTGGAACAGAGCAAAACAATCAACTTGACCTTGTGTCTAGAAGGAATTTGTTTGTTGCCCGCGAATCTATCGTGTTGCCGGTATTCAAGTGAGTATAATGCCTGCCGTCTTGTGAGCATTTAAATGCAACAGTGCCTGGAGTTCGACTCCGGCGAGTCCGGTCTGGATGAGGTAAAATCGTGGTTAAGGCATAAAATCGACGAAATCTAGAAGGTGATGTGTATGTACTTAATCGGATGTGATATTGGCACCCAGGGAACAAAGAGTGTAATGGTGAATGAAAGAGGAGAGGTTCTAGTTGAAGCTCAAAGAGAATATGACGTCATTAAGCCCGGTTCAAACTGGGCCGAGCAGTGGCCCGATGTTTGGGTCAAGGCGGCTTTCGAGACCATAAAAGAGGTGTCTGAGAAGTCGGGAGTCGAGAAAAAGGAAATAGCTGCCCTGGCCATTAGCGGGCTTTATGGAGGGTCAGGAGTCCCTGTTGACAGTGGAATGAAGCCTCTGCACCCTTGTCTCATCTGGATGGACAGACGAGCGACATCGCAGACCTCCTGGGTGAAGGAAAACATATCAAGAGACAAGATCTTTTCGATTACGGGAAACTATGTGGATTCCTATTATGGATTCACGAAGATAATGTGGCTTAGAGACAACAGGCCGGATATCTGGAAAAAGATATATCAATTCGTGACACCGAAGGATTACATGATTTATCGGCTTACAGGTGAAAACGCGATTGATTACTCCTCGGCAGGTAATATTGGCGGAGTATTCGACATAAGAAAACTTACCTGGTCGAAAGAGATGTGTGAGGCCCTTGGTATACCCATTGAATACCTTCCTGAAAGAATCGTCAAGTCGAGTGATATCGTCGGCAGAGTAACTGCCGAAAGCTCAAAGCTGTGCGGCCTGCTCGAAGGAACTCCTGTGGTCTCAGGGGGGATAGATGCCCCGGTGGCTCAGCTTTCGGCCGGAGCGCTTGAAGAAGGCGAACACGTTGCAATGGTCGGAACCTCTACCTGCTGGGGTACCGTACATGACGGCAAGGATCTGCCGTTTGGTTTGGTGAGCTTCCCATATGTGGTAAACGACACTGAAAGAATCTACTCTTTTGGAGGCTCGGCAACTACCGGAGCCCTTGCCAAGTGGTTCAAGGAAGAGTTTGCCGACAGCGAAGAGTCTGTTGGACGCAGGACAGGCAGGTCTCCATATCAGCTCCTCGACATGGAAGTTGAAAAGATTCCTGCAGGAAGTGACGGAATCGTGGTACTTCCTTATTTCATGGGTGAAAGGTCGCCAATTTGGGATCCCTTTGCGAAGGGTGTATTCTTTGGAGTCACGCTCGTTCACACAAGAGCCCATATGTACAAGGCACTCATGGAAGGTGCTGCATACGCTCTCAGACATAATATAGAAAACGGGATTAAGGCAGGACTCAAGCTCGACGACGAATGTTTGATAGTTGGCGGAGTTGCAAAATCAACAGCCTGGAACAGGATTTTTGCAGATATAACCGGTTACAAAATGAGACAGGTATCCAGTCTAGTTGAAGCACCGTTTGGCGATGCCTTCCTTGCAGGGCTAGGTGTCGGATTGATAGACAAGCCGGAAAGAATAAAGGAGTGGGTGAAGTTCCGAGATCCTATAAGCCCAAATTCCGAAAACCAGAGGGTTTACGAGAAACAGTACTTGATTTTCCGAGAGCTCTACGAAAAAACGAAGGAGATAATGTGGAAGATGCACTAGGAACGGGTAAGGAGTTAGAGCCAGAAAGACAGGTCGCTAAGCCGAGAATCCTCATACGATGTGTTTTCGGTTGATGCATCTACGGCAGGCCCCTGGTCTTATCGTAACTTCAGCCCACACCTATGCCCCAGTCTCGATTGGATTGCTGATCGTCTGCTTCAGCTGACTGGTCAAGGTTCTTTTGTCTTCCAGACTATTTCAAGAGAGTATGTCAGTGGTTCAGTCGTGACTGGTATGTAATCCTGTCGATTTCACACAGCCCTCGATTTGTCTTCACCCACAAAGAGAGGGCACAAGATCAAGAGCTCCAGGAAATGATTCACGCTACATGGCCTGAGACACAGAATTAAGAACTGACTGTGATGGTGAAGGGTCAGCGAAGTGACGGGAGAGATTTGGACTGCGAGGAATCACTTCCGGCAGGGAGCAGCCGGTAAAACGGCACTCCATGCTCTCCGGGGTCAGACAATCTGTTTTTGACTGGAAGCGGTGAGAGATACTCATGGTCAAAGATTAGATACACACTGAGATCCTGATCATTCAACAGCTCTCCTATGACCGATAGGATCGGCAAACAGAAAGGGCATAAGGTATAAATCATTCCAAGTCGGTGGAACCTTAACTGAGATCAAAACTCTCTGGATGAATGTTTGTATTTCGAAAAGGAGGACTGATTACTATTATTAGAGACCTTGAGGTGTGGTTTATAACGGGAAGTCAGGAGCTTTATGGAAAGGAAGTACTGAAAAAGGTCGAAGAGAATTCGAAGAAACTAGTAGATGCACTCAACGATGCAATTTCAACTCCTGTAAAGATTGCCTGGAAACCAGTGTTGAAGGATGCAGATCAGATAAAGAAAGTAATTGATGAAGCTAACTCCAGCAAAGTCTGCATAGGTTTGATAGCCTGGATGCACACGTTTTCACCCGCGAAGATGTGGATTGCCGGACTGAAATCACTTGAAAAGCCTTTCCTTCACTTCCATACTCAGTTCGAGCAGAAGATACCCTGGAATACCATCGATATGGACTACATGAACACAAACCAGTCCGCACACGGAGGAAGAGAATTCGGCTTCATCTCTGCAAGGCTTGAACTCAAGCGCAAAGTCATCGCAGGACACTGGAGTGACTCTAAGGTCATATCGAAGCTGGAAGACTGGATTAGGGCGGCGCTCGGCTGGAATGAAGCTCATACACTCAAGGTCGCAAGACTTGGCGACAACATGAGAGATGTTGCAGTTACTGAGGGAAACAAGGTCGACGCTCAGATTGACTTTGGTTATGAAGTTCATGGTTTCGCTGTTGGCGACTACATAGAGGGCTACTTCAAACAAGTCAAGAGAAGCGAAGCTGAGGAACTGGTGAACAGGTATCTGGAGGAATATCCCATCAAGAAATCAACAGTCTCTGAAGAAGTCTTTCAGGCATCTATAAGGGAAGCCGCTAGAATCGAAATCGCACTTCGAAGGTTTCTGGAAAAGGGCGGATTCAAAGCATTCACAACCACTTTTCAGGACCTCCACGGGATGAGACAGCTTCCGGGAATTGCTGTACAGAGACTTATGAGAGATGGTTACGGATTCGGGGGTGAAGGTGACTGGAAGTCCGCGGCCCTTGTAAGAATTATGAAAGTGATGGCCGAAGGCATAGATATTGGAACCTCGTTCATCGAAGACTACATTTATCATTTTGAACCGGGGAACATAATGGAACTGGGATCTCACATGCTAGAAGTTTGTGAATCCATAGCGGACGGTACACCTTCCCTTGAAGTGCATCCCCTTTCAATTGGAGGGAAAGAACCCCCAGCGAGACTGGTATTCAATGCAAAGGAAGGCCCTGCAGTCCAGGCCTGCATAGTCGAGTTCGGAGACAGGTTCAGGATGATAGTCAATGAACTAGAAGTAGTGAAGCAGCACGAGGATATGCCGAAGCTCCCTGTTGCAAGGGCGCTATGGGTTCCAAAGCCAGATCTGGCAACAGCAGCGACCGCGTGGATACTTGCCGGCGGGGCGCATCATTCAAGTATGAGCTACACCGTTACTGCCGAACAGCTTGAAGACCTTAGTGACATGTTTGGAATTGAGATAGTAGTAATTGACGATAAGACTGATATCACGGAGTTCAAGAAGGAGCTTAGATACAACGAGGTATACTACAAATTGAAGAAGCTGTAATTTGCAGGTTTGAATCGCTGAAAGTGTAAGCAAATTCCTTGGTAGGGGGAAGCCTATGCTACGTGAACTAAAAGAGGAAGTCTACAGAGCGAATGTTACGCTCATTGAATCCGGACTGGTAAAACTCACGTGGGGAAACGCAAGCGGAATCTCCAGAAAGGAGCGTCTCGTAGTCATTAAGCCGAGCGGGGTAGACTATTCCGATCTTTCCCCCGACAATATGGTTGTTGTAGATCTTGAAGGAAGAGTGGTCGAAGGAGAGCTGAGGCCTTCTTCCGACACTCCAACTCACGTTCTTCTTTACAGATGCTTCGGGGAAATCGGCGGCGTGGTCCATACCCACTCAACCTGGGCAACTTCGTGGGCACAGGCGGGAAAAAACATTCCCTGCTTTGGGACAACTCACGCCGATCACTTCTACAATGAAGTACCTTGTACTAGATTTCTGAACGCCGAAGAGACAGAGACTGATTACGAGTTGAACACAGGCAGGGTAATCGAAGAAGCTTTTTCCGACAGAGATTACCTCGGAACCCCGGGGGTCCTCGTCGCCGGTCATGGGCCCTTCACATGGGGAAAGGATGTGCTGGACGCAGTCAAGAACGGCATAATTCTTGAAGAGATAGCCAAGACGGCATGTCTTTCACTTCTGATAAACGCGGAAACAAGCATCCTTCCAAGATACATAATGGACAAACACTATTTCCGAAAGCATGGGAAAGACGCGTACTATGGACAAGATCCGAAAAACAAGTGAATAGTACAACCGTTAGGAACTTTGGCAGTGATATCTCTTGTGAGTCTGTTTCACTGACTGACTTTTTGGAAGAAGTTCCTTTTCGGACGCAGCATTAAGTTCATATACTGTCCTTTTCATTTTGAGCGGCAGGCACTCTCCGGCCTCTAGCAAAACCGTGGACTCTATCGAGAACCAGATGAAGATAATAGCCGACAGAACCTGAAACACCGAGAAACAGCACTTCTGTGTAGTTCATCTCGCCCCCAAGAAGTTCCGATCTTAGAAGCACCGTTGTCACGATGATCAGGCCATAGAGAAATCCTCCCCATAACGAATGAAAGAAGCCCCTGTGACTGAGAAGATTTATCGCTTTTGAGACGATCACGCCCAATGCAATAGCAAGGGAAAAGGAAATTGCAACCGCAAGAGACATAGAATTTAGCCAGGATAGAACGATAGGCTGAATCTCTGGCGAAATCACCGAAGAGTAAAAGACGCAGGCAAAGAGACCAGCGATAAGCACTTCGAAGATTCTCTTTATTAAAGCGTTTTTTGAATCAATATCGGGTACATCGCTTCCCAACAAAAACAAGAGATATCCATAGCCTATCAGCCTGCTGTCTTGAAGAGGAGAGACATGCAAGAGCTCGATTGTAGTCAGTGAGAGAAAGATGAAGACAGGATAAGTCGCTATTCCCCAGTAAACATGCGTTCTAAAGTCCGGCATCGGCATCACTGCCAAATTTCGTTCCCTGACTCGAGACATCGACATACAGAAGCACGTCTTTCAGAGATATGCTCATACCACACTCTACTTCCTCCGGAACGGATTCACTCACATCCAGCGGATAAAGAGCCGTGCGGTCGCACAGAGAAAGGTTTACTCTCGAAAACCGCCTGTAGATTGCCGTTATTTCTTCTTCTTCGACATTCAGCCCAATGGTTGCCGTTATTCCAGACATGAAGAGGTATTCAAGCTCGTCGGGTTCGATCTTCATTGACTCAGAGTAGAGTGTCCCCTCAACAGGTAAACAGAAGAGAATCAACTCTCTTGAAAGATTTAGAAAGGGTGTTCCTTCAAGCCTTTCATACATTCTATACTTATCGATTGTTTTTTCGTCTGCAAGTAAGACCTGTCCGGAGTATTCGATAAGATCCCCGGCCTTCAATCTCCGGATGTTCTTTATAGATATCGGATAAAACATCTTCAAAGTCTGTCTTGCCAAGATACACCACCCTATTCGTCAAGCGGAAAATCTCTGTGAATAAATTCCAGCATCTTGTCTACCGTCTCAGATATAAATTTCGAGTAGAACTTGTAGAATTCCTCGAGCCTATCGTATACCGGCTTGGATTCAACCAGATCGATTTCGAAGACGGTTGAAACCGGTCTCGCTATTTTCATGTTAGGAGTGACGCTGGCGTTCCTCAGAACACTGCACTTCTTTGTGACTTCGATCCTGAATAATCTTGAAAGTTCCAGTATTATTGAACGGTCGATACTCTCGTTTATTTTGGGAGGACCAAAAGCAATCTTCAAGATATTCTGAAAGGGGAATATCAGGACCTCCCCGTCATCGAACTCTATCCATCTTCTATAGTTGTCTCTGCATATAGAAAAGAGGGCATCGTCAATCATTTCAGGCAGCCTGAAGTAGTCCTTTCCACGGAGAGAATCCTTCAGAATTTCTTTGCGAAGAAGTCTTTCATTGCCATAATAAGCGAGGAAGTACAGCTTCAACGGACTCTGAAAGATCGCCCTATGGAATACCAGCTCAGCTCCCTCTTCGAAGACACTGGAGAAATCATCAACGATAGGTTCTTCCTCTTCGTTTGAGAATCTGTATAAGGCGCTGGCCGTCTCGAAAGGAGACGAATTGGAGAGTCCCACAAAGCCTCTGCCCTCACTGTCTACGAAAACTGAAAGAACCGGTGTATTCCCCTTCGAAGTTTGAACTACAAGCGTCATAAAATGGCCGAAAGCATTGTCAAGTCTATCAGACCGCTCAACAACCAGTTTCGCGTAAGATGGAAAATTGCTTTCGACGCTCTCGTAAACCGCCTTGAGCTTGTTTCTATAGCTTTCTGGACCGGCATAGTATGTCACTTAAGGAACACCACCGATGATCGTCCATAGATAGATTTTGCCTCCTGGGCAAACTCTGGATTGTGGCTCTTTGGAAGAACAAACAACGCCCTTCTCGAAATCGTAGGAAGATCGGTAAATCCATCAGTGAAAAGCAGAAGTCCTTCAGGTCTGAGTTTTTCCTGAGCGTAGTCAACGGCAGGCTGAAGATCGGTCTCCCCTCTACCCATCAACTTAAGATCTCTCCACATACCCTTTCCATACTTCATGACACTCTGCACAGTCTCGTCCACCTGCACCAGCCAGACCCGTGAGTCTGTGACTCTAGTAACCTCATCTATCTCACTGAAGAAGGCGTTGAACTCCTCTTCTATTATGCTCCCGCTAGTATCGACTACGACAACGAGTTTTGCTGCGTAATCGTTTCTCCAGCCGGGCTGATCATCATATCTTCTGTTAGGTCTCATAGGAGTTCGGTATCTGCCAACCTGCATCGATGAACCGAAGAACCGCCTAATCATGTTTCTCCAGTCAAGGATCGGGTTGTCAAGAACCAGTTTCATTACCGCCTCAAGACCCTCCGGCATTCCGTCCTTAGCCTTTTCCATAGTCTCTGAGATCACCTGTTTAAGAAGATCCTCAACGAACTCTTTCGGGAGTTCAAACCTTCCAAAATCCTCATGTGAATCGGGCCTGGATATGCTTGAGTCCAGAAGCTCAAGATCAATGGTCTTGTTTTTCTTCATGAAGTCAAGGCCCCAGTCGTGGTAGAACTCTGCCGTCATTCCCGGATGCTGCATCGGAGGTCCAACGAAGAATCTCTCATTATCGGTTCCACATCCTTCCTGGAGAAGAGAGTCCATAGGAAGACTGAAAGCGTCAAGCTCGCGTATGAACTGATTTACTGCGGCATCCATGGATATATCCCAGAGCATCTTCTCTCTGGATTTGTTGACGGGTATCAGAATGTGTCCATTCACTATATGAAGACACTCGTGCTTCAAAAGCGCCTTCGAAAATGTAAGTGGTTTGTTTCGAAGTGTATCCGGATTGTATAGAAGTTGAAATCTCCCCCTGGAGCTCACCCTCAACTTCATCGTCCTGACCGAAGGAGAGGGAATTCTGTCGATGAAGAGAAGCAGGAAATTGTAGAAGGGGCTGTCCTTGCCTAATTCGAAAACAGCCCTTTCCATCAACTCCTCATTTCTCATCCTTTTCGCTCCTCTGAAGGAATTTCAGAACATCATGGTCCATGGCAAGTTCTTCGAGAAGATTCTCGTAGAAGGCCCGTTTTAATCCCTTTTCCCCCTCGACCTGGTGCACAATATGTCTTATTACCGAAAAGAACGAGTCTTTCGGGATGACTCTGCCTATCCTGAGAAGGTTTTCCGAGATTACAGGTACATTCTGGAAGTATTCCTGAACCTGTAAATCATCTATCTCAGAAAGATGCTTTGTGATACGGAGAATCGAGGCGCTAGTCGCCGAGATATCACCTCCAGAGAGTCTCGAAAGGATATTCTCATCCAGTTCGAGAAGCAGAGTTCGGGGAGAAGGAAGGAGCTCGCTGCCCTGAATCTTACTCATGAAAGTTCTGGCCGCTTCCGGTCCTACTATGCCGGCGGCGATTACATAGCCGAACTTTTCGATCTCCATGCTTGAAAGACCCGCGTATACTCTCCCCAATTTGTACCAGCTACGGGGGCTCGGTCTCAATTCCAGCCGCATCGAGACAACCGTGTCTCTTGAAAGAAACTCTGGATACTCACCTATGAAGTTGGTAACAGTCTCCGGCATCTTCTGGAGCTCTGCCCACTTAAGCCATTCTTCTGGATCGGGAGTCAGTTCTATGTGGAAGAATCGCGACATAAAGGCAGGATCCGTAATAAGTTCAACCTGATCATATTCCTCATCCGGCGGATTTGCCGCGGCCATTATCCAACAACCTTCGGGTAGAAAATGGTTGTGTATTCTTCTATCTATTAGAAGTTGCATAATTGCATTCCTGATTGATCTATGAGCCCTATTTATCTCATCTATCATGAGTATCACATTGCCTTCAGTCGGCCACCAATCGGGCCTCAAAAACAAGGTTCGTTCGCCGTCTCTCGACGGCATCCCGATAAGGTCACCTGGCTCCATCTGTGATATGACTAGGATTATCAACTCTCTGCCCGTCTCAGCTGCAATCTCCCTAGCAAGATCGGTCTTTCCTACCCCAAAGTGACCCCAAAGAAGCGGGATCTCCCCGGATTCCATGATCTTCCTGCTCAAGTGTTTTACGTCCTGAACCTTCAAGCCTATCCCTCCAAAATCCTCATTCAGACAAAATTATAGCACAGCGACTTTAACGATGCCCATGTAATGACTGCCCATAGAGCGAGTGGGAATACCAGCCCAAACAACCATGTGAATGGAGAGGCAACCGGAACATTGAGGAAACCAAGAAAGAGTCCGATATCTCTTGCAAGATAGAGGGTAAGTGGAAGGGTAGAAAAAACCGGCAACAGTGTGGAAAGTAAGAACGAGAGTATTGCACCCGGTAGGCTGAGCGCCTTGAAGACATTTCTTGTATCTTTGGTCCCGAAGCTCTTCTCAAGAAAGCCCCCGAACAATGAGAGCGTGAAAATTGTTGGAATCATTAGAATCAGGAAATTCATCATGAAAGCCCTATACTGAGATGCATTTGAAGACACATACAAACCGACAACCAGTATTATCAAAGAATATAGCGAGCTGACGACAATAGACTTTGAAAGCCCAGATTTTATCCTTCTTATTGGAAACAACCATACGCCATCCCCAATCTGACGTTCAAAGGCAAATAGAGCCGTTGAAGAGACAGTTGTGTAGTTACTGAAAAGAAAGACTATAAGACCAAGGAGCTGCAGAACCCCGAAGCTGTTCAGAAGCGCAGGGTTAACAAACACTACTACAGGCACAAACAGCGAGGGATAGAGAAAGGCAAACGTCAGTTTAGGCTCCCTGACCAGCAGAAGGAGATCCTTAATAATCAAACCCAATAGTACGTTGTGTCTCCTAAACCTCTCTTTTGAATGAAGAGCTGCATTTCCTATTGGTCTTGTCATAAGCTTCTGAAGAACGGTTGGATAAACAAAGACTTCTAGGAAGCCAAGCAAAACAAACAAAACTGCCGAAGTAGTAATGAAAACAAGAAGATCCGTGGTCTCTCCGGTTATTGCCCTTACAAAGGGTGTCCAAGGTAGATATGGAGAGGTGATGACTCTCTGGAGACCTCCGAACTGATTGGCAACCTGATCCGGCCTTGCAAGATCTATAGTAGAGAAGTCCATGAAGCGCAACGTGAAAATGAAGACGAAGATAGTCACCATAGTCATCATGGCAGAGAGAGTCTTGAGAAACCGCCCCTTGGAAAGGAATACTATTCCAAAAGAGATAATTGCGGTTATCACCAGAGTGTCAAGCACAAATACAAACAACAAGACCAGGGCCATCCAGAATCTCCCTCCCGAATAGCCAAGCCCTCTCAGTGCAGCCATGAAGATCGGCGCAAATAGGAGTATGGGAAATCCTCCCGCAGCGAGAACCTCAAGCAGTTGTACATTCGCAACCGTAGACTTCTTAACCGGCAAACTGAGCAGCATCTCAGCCCTATCGGAGAAGAAAAGATTCGAAACTACGATTGGAAGATCGCTACCCAGAAGTATAGAGAATATTATCGCGGAAAAAAAGGAGATGACTATTAGCTTCAGGTCAATTCCGGTAAGCTCTTTGAGCTGGTCGGATAAACCTGCAACTCTAGAGAAATTCGGAACAAGAAAGCCTCTCAGATAGAAAGTAATCGGAACACCTATAGCTATCACAATGACTACTGCAAGGAAAGTTGCAATAATCGCTCTCTTACCCTGCCTTGTCAGCATTCTGTAACCTTCTATAGTTCTCCACTTGATGATTACAAAGAAATCCCTCATATGAATATTCTGCCATAAAGAAGCTTGGATTCTTCATAACACATCCCTGAAGAACTTCTGGTTTTGATTTCAGGAAACAGTCGAGCTTGCAGGCTGCTCCATGGGTAGTGGGAAGAATCGCTTGACGCTGGACGCTGATGGAATGAGTTTCAGGTTCCGAGTTGTAAGCTGCCAGATAGTAATAGGTTCAATGCTGTAATAAGAAGGTACGACAGATTACTCCATTCTCAGAAATACTCCCACCCCGATTATTGGAGTAGAAGACCGGTTTCGATCAAATTATTGATTACTTTAATCTGAAGTATATATAAAAAAAGGGAGAGCAAGCTCTCCCTTCAAAGTGATTCTCTTATCAGTACTCTGGCATCTGTGGCATCGGAGCCTGAGGTTTTTCTTCTGGTTTCTCTGTTAGAGTTGCCTCTGTCGTCAGGAGTATTGCTGCGATAGAAGCTGCATTCTGAAGAGCACTTCTTGTTACCTTTGCGGGATCAATGATACCGACCTTGAACATGTCTGTATAGACATCATTCAGAGCATCGTAGCCGTATGCATTGTCATCGCTATGAAGTATCTTGTCGACAACTACTGCTCCGTCTAAACCGGCGTTCTCAACAATCTGTCTGATCGGAGCCTCTAGAGCCTTGAGAACTACCTTAACACCGATCTTGATATCAGGATTCTCTGTGCTGTCAAAGAGTTCCTGAACGGGCTTCTTTGCTCTTGCAAGGACAACTCCGCCTCCAGCAACTATTCCTTCCTCAACTGCCGCTCTTGTAGCGGAGAGAGCATCTTCGATTCTATGTTTCTTCTCCTTCAGCTCTGTCTCTGTCGCAGCACCAACCTTAATTACCGCTACGCCTCCTGAGAGCTTGGCGAGCCTTTCCTGTAGAGTTTCTTTTTCGTATTCGGAAGTTGTCTGATCGATCTGAACTTTGATCTGACCGATTCTCTGCTTGATCTTTTCAGGATCTCCCTTTCCGTCAACGATTATGGTATCGTCCTTCTTAACCTTCACAACACCTGCGCTACCGAGATCGTTTATCGTTGCGTTTTCCAGAGTAAGCCCAACTTCTTCACTTATTACAGTGCCTCCAGTGAGAATGGCGATGTCCTGGAGCATTGCCTTTCTTCTATCCCCGAATCCAGGGGCCTTAACCGCTACTGAATCGAGAGTACCTCTCAGTTTGTTGAGTACGAGGGTGGAAAGTGCTTCGCCTTCAATGTCCTCAGCAATTATGACAAGTGGCTTTCCTGCCTGCGCGACCTTCTCCAGGATCGGGACAAGCGGCTTAACTGCCGAGACCTTCTTATCGGTTATGAGAATTAACGGTTCTTTAATTATCGCTTCCATCTTTTCCGGATCGGAAACGAAGTAAGGAGAGATGTACCCTCTGTCAAACTGCATACCCTCAACGAATTCAACGTGTGTTTCGAGAGTCTTTGAATCTTCTACCGTTATTACTCCATCCTGACCGACCTTGTCCATTGCTTCGGCTATAAGCTCGCCAATTTCAGTGTCATTGGCCGAGATAGCCGCAACGGAAGCGATATCTTCTCTTGAAGAAATCTTCTTGGAGAGAGATCTTATGTGTGAAACGGCAGTCTCGGTTGCTTTCTGGATTCCCTTCTTCATGAGAATAGGGTTGGCTCCGGCTGTAACGTTCTTCAAACCTTCCTTGATCATTGCATGGGCAAGAACTGTGGCTGTTGTGGTTCCGTCACCGGCAATATCATTTGTCTTGGAGGCTACTTCTTTTACGAGCTGCGCTCCAAGGTTTTCGAATTTATCTTCCAGTTCGATCTCCTTTGCAATCGATACACCATCATTGGTTATCGTTGGAGAACCCCAGCTCTTCTCGAGAACTACGTTTCTACCTTTCGGACCAAGCGTTATCTTAACTGCATTTGCTACAGCATCTACGCCTTTTTCAAGTGATCTTCGTGCTTCTTCGCTGTATTTCAGAATCTTAGCCATACTGATTCCTCCTTCAATCTTCGATCTTTGCCAGGACATCATCCTGATCGATGATTATGTAGTCATCTTCATCGATCTTGATCTCCGTACCGGAATACTTGGAATAGAGGACCTTGTCGTTTTCCTTAAGGTCAATATCCTCGACTTTCTCGCCAACTGCAATTACCTTCGCAGTCATCTGCTTTTCCTTCGCAGCGTCTGGAAGAACGATACCACCTGATGTCTTCTTCTCTTCCTCATAAGGCTTAATCAGTAATCTTGTACCAAGGGGAACTACCTTCATAAAAAGCCTCCTTTCGTATTGTATATTTAGCACTCAAAGTAATAGTCTGCTAATAAATGATAAAACAACATTGTGATTTCTTCAAGGGCTTCCAGTGTTAAATGATCGTAAACATGAAAGATTAAGGGTGTTCGAGGGCGTTTATGCTCTCTTTCCCCCGGTTTTTCTGATTATCTTCGTCCCACTCTCGCCACTCGAGCTCACGGCTACGCAATCTCCAGTTTCAATATATTGGTAGAGTTACTAGTTCCAAACGGAATGCCAGCGGTAAGAATTATCGTATCCCCGCTTTTCACAAGCTTAAGCTGTCTTGCAAGAGGCCCGGCAACTTCAACAAGATCGTCTGTAGAATTGCCAAGACCCATTAATACTGGATGAGCTCCCCAAACGAGGTTTAGCCTATAATACGTTGCTTCATTGGGAGTAACCGCAAGTATATGAGCCCTTGGCCTGAACCCCGAGACATTTCTTGCAGTGTGTCCAGAGAAAGTGGAGCTTACAATGACCTTCACCTTCAGCGCTTCGCTAATGTCCCACGCTGCTCTGCAGATAGCATCTGTGTGATCGTCTGTTGAAACCTTTTCTCTTGTCCACCTCAGCAAACCAGGATCCTGCTTAAGATACCTTTCCGCTGATCTTGCCGTTAGATCCATAACTGTCACAGCTTCCAGAGGATATTTACCAATCGAAGTCTCACCAGAAAGCATTATGGCATCAGTACCGTCAATGATCGCATTGGTAATATCCGTTGCTTCGGCCCTCGTTGGCGCTGGATTCTCTATCATAGATTCAAGCATCTGGGTTGCCGTTATCACAGGAATCCGCTTCTGATTGCCGAACCTAATGATCTTCTTCTGAGCGACCGGCACCTCCTCAACGGGTATCTCAACACCCAGATCGCCTCTGGCAACCATCATACCATCGGAAACTTCTGCTATCTTCTCAATGTTTTTCAGCGCCTGTTCCGTCTCTATCTTGGATACTATAGGAATAGATCCTCCAAACTCCTCAACTACCTTCTTTGCGTGAAGAACGTCTTCCGGTCTCCTGACAAAGGATAGCGCAAAGTAGTCAACTTGTTCCTCGATTCCCAGTTCAATGAACCGCCTGTCCTTTTCTGTAATTGCCGGTATGCTTATGTCTATTCCCGGAAGGTTGATTCCTCTTCTGTGAGTTACAACTCCCCCACTCAAGATTCTTGTCCTAACTTCGGACTTTGTGACGGATAAAACCTTAAGCTTGATCTTTCCATCATCCATCATAATAAGATTCCCGGCCTTCACTTCCTCTGGGAGCTTATTGTAGTTAACACTTACAATCGTATCGTCTCCTTCAATGTCTTCAGTTGTAAGAACAAACTCGCCTCCCTTCGGGAGCTCCACATAAGGAATTCTGAAGACACCTGTTCTGATCTTTGGACCTGAAAGGTCCAGCAAGATCGTGAGAGGAGATCTCATTGATTGGCGAATCTCTTTCAATTTCCTGATTCTATCCTTGTGTTCAGTAATATTGCCATGAGTTGTATTCAGCCTGGCAACATCCATCCCTCTCTGTATGAGAGCCCTCAGCATTTCCGGAGTCTCAGTAACAGGTCCGATAGTGCAGACAATCTTGGTCTTTCTCAAAGCAGATCACCCCGTCAGGAGAGTATTTTCGCCATTTCAACCAGTTCCATATCCAACGTCCTTTTGTTGGAAAGAACTTCTTCGAGAGGTACAGCAGCGATTTTTCCGCCTTTCAATGCCATCATAAGGCCGCCTTCTTCCTTTTCGAGCACCTTAATGGAAGCGTATCCCATTCTCGAAGCGAGAACCCTGTCAAAAGCAGTCGGTGAACCGCCTCTCTGAATATGACCTAAGATGGTTATTCTCGTCTCGTACCCAATTCTGTGTTCTACATGTCTGGCAACAGTGAAGGCACTTGATGCACCTTCGGCAACTACAATGATGCAGTTGATCTTTCCTCTTTTCCTTTCTTTCAAAATCTTATCGGCTATCGACTCATAATCTACGGGGAGTTCAGGAACTATTATTGCTTCCGCTCCAACGGCAATACCCGAAGCAAGTGCCACGTAACCGGAGTTCCTACCCATTACCTCCACTACAAATGCCCTTTCGTGAGAAGAAGCAGTGTCTTTGAGCTTCTGAATTGATTCGACACAGGTATTCAAACACGTATCCACCCCTATACACATGTCTGTCATAGCAATGTCGTTATCTATTGTTCCCGGAATGCCGACAACTGGAATTCCGTTTTCTTCCATAAGCAGTTTTGCACCGGAAAGACTCCCCTCTCCTCCGATGACAATAAGAGCTTCAATGTGATTATTTCTCAGGACTTCGGCAGCCCTAGCTCTACCTTCCTCGGTCTTGAACTCTTCGCATCGGGAACTCCTGAGGACCGTTCCACCTTTCTCCATTATTCCTCCGACCGAGGAGTAATCCATATCGACGAACTCTTCATCAAGCAGACCAGAGTACCCTCTCCTAATTCCTACAACTGCTATTTCATCTGTCTGGGCAGTTCTTACAGCTGCCCTTATAGCTGCATTCATCCCTGGCGAATCCCCTCCACTGGTGAGGACCCCGACCTTCTTTATCATCATTATCCCTCCTAACGATGACTGCACTTAGCTAACCGACTACATTCTAGCACATTGCGATTCTATAATCACCAGCCAGAAATGCGTCCAGAAGTTAACTTATCTAATTACTTGGTGTATAATTTCAGGTGAAACAGGAGGTGATCGAATGAAGGTCCTCAAGTCAGGAATTCCGGAGTTTGAAGCAAAAATGTATCAGGAAATCCTTCTAAAAGAAGGAATCTTCTCGGAACTGGTGGATTCTCATTTCGCATACACCGACAGTATTTACTTTGATTCGGGCGGCTTAGTAGACATTATTATAGCCGACGATGATTTCGAAGAAGCCGTTCAGATCTTTGAAGACTTGCAAGAGAGGGGGAGGGAAGAAACGGATGAGTGATCTAAAGAGAACGCCGCTTTACAGCGAACATGTGAGACTAAAGGGAAAGTTGGTTGATTTTGCTGGATGGGAGATGCCTTTGCAGTTTGATTCGATAATCAACGAGCACAATCTTGTCAGGAAGGAAGCCGGCCTCTTTGATGTCTCGCACATGGGAGAAATCGAAATTGTGGGACCCGATGCTATTCGGTTTTCGGACTATTTGATAACAAACTCAGTCTCTTCGCTGAAGAACGGAGCCATAGTCTATTCTCCAATGTGCAATGAAAATGGTGGGATAGTCGATGACGTATTGGTCTACAGAATAGGCAATGGAAAGGTGATGTTCGTAGTTAACGCTTCAAACAAAGACAAAGATTTCGAGTGGATCACGAAAAACAAGGGTGCTTTCGACGTGCAAATTAAAGACGCATCCGACGACTTTGCGCAGATCGCCTTTCAGGGACCTCATGCAGAGGGGATATTACAGGAAATATCGCAGGTCAAATTGGCGGACATTCCCTTCTACCATTTCGTGTACGGCAGAGTGAACGGCATTCAGGCGCTGGTTTCTCGTACAGGCTATACGGGAGAAGACGGGTTTGAGCTGTATATCGATCCTCAGGGTGCTATCCCTCTTTGGAGAAAGATACTTGAGACGGGAGCTGGTTTAGGTGTGAAGCCTATCGGCCTTGGAGCAAGAGATACACTAAGGTTTGAGGCTTCCTACATGCTTTATGGCAACGAACTCTCCGATGAGACAACCCCTCTTGAGGCGGGTCTCAAATGGACGGTAAAGATGGACAAAGACTTCATCGGCAAAGCTATTCTGGAAGAACAACTAGCAAACGGGACAAAGTACAAGCTCAAGGGACTAGAACTATCCGGCAGGAGTATCGCGAGGCATGGATTTGAGGTCTTTGACGGTGAGAAGAAGATCGGTTGGATCACGAGCGGAGTATTTTCTCCAACGCTCGGCAAATCTCTCGCTCTAGCATATCTGGAAAAGGATTACTGGAAGAGCGGCTCAGAAGTGCAGGTCGAAATTCGATCGAAGAAGTCACCTGCAGTAGTTGTCAAAACACCTTTCTATAGAGGCTCTGTAAAATCGAAAAGTTAAGGAGGAGATTTGTAATGAAGAAGTTCGCGGCAACTCACGAATGGGTATCGGTTGAAGGAAAGGTAGCAACAGTTGGTATTTCAGATCACGCTCAAGACCATCTGGGTGACATTGTGTACGTAGACCTTCCTGAAGTAGGCAAGTCTCTTAAGAAGGGCGATGTCTTCTGCACGATAGAGTCTGTAAAAGCGGCAAGTGACATATACGCTCCCGTAAGCGGGAAAATCGTTGAGGTGAATGAGGAGCTTGATTCCTCACCCGAGAAGATTAACGATGATGCCGAAGGCGAAGGCTGGATAGTGAGAATTGAAGTTGCAGATGAATCGGAACTTGACAGCCTGATGGACTTGGAGGCGTATAAGAAGCACTGTGAAGAGGAGGGCTAATATGCCTGAGTTCCCTTATCTGCCCCAGACCAACAAGGATGTCGAGGAAATGCTGGAGGTAGTTGGCGTCAAGAGCGTTTCAGAGCTTTTCAAGGATATCCCCGATAAGTTTGATGTCGATATCTCAATACCCGAAAGCAAGGATGAATTCACTGTACTCAGAGATCTGAAAGAACTTAGTGAGAAAAACATAACGCTTGACGACCTGTCCGTCTTCAGAGGGGCAGGTGTGTACAAACACTTCGTTCCAAGCGTGGTTCAGGCGATCGCATCGAGAGGCGAGTTTCTCACCGCATATACACCTTACCAGGCAGAAGTCTCACAGGGGACTCTTCAGATGCTGTTTGAATTCCAGACGATGATCTGCGAGCTGACAGGAATGGAGGTAGCCAATTCATCTATGTACGATGGCGCAAGCGCAGCTGCAGAAGCTGCGCTGATGGCTGTTAGGGTAAGAGGGGGTCAGAAGGTCCTGGTTTCGGGGTCACTTCATCCCGAGTATATAGATACGATCAAGACCTACTGTTTTGGCAGTGACATAAGCGTTGAAACCGTTGCTTTCGATTCCGAGACAGGACAGGTGGATTTTGCCGATCTAGAAAAGAAACTCACCGAGGATACTTCCGGTTTTGTGCTGGGCTACCCAAACTTCTTCGGAATAATCGAGAACATTTCGGAGGTTCGAACCAGAATCGGCGAGAAGACAATGCTTATAGTATGCGCTGACCCAATCGCTCTCGGAATACTTGAAGCTCCCGGAAAGCTTGGAGCCGATGTTGTTGTGGGTGAAGGTCAATCGTTGGGCAATTCTCCTTCATTTGGCGGACCGGGTCTAGGCTTCTTCGCGTCAAAAGAGAGCTATATAAGAAAGATGCCCGGAAGAATTATCGGAGAGACAAAGGACAGTGATGGACGCACAGGATATGTCATGGTTCTCCAGACAAGGGAACAGCATATCAGAAGAAGTAAGGCCACATCCAACATTTGCTCGAACCATGCATTCAACGCACTGATCGCTTCAGTCTACATGAGTATGATAGGTTCTGATGGGATAAGAGAGATCGCGAAAAGATCTTTTGACAAAGCTCATTATTTGGCAGAGAGAATTGGAAGAACAGATCGTGTGCGGCTGGTCTTCACAGGCCCCTTTTTCAACGAATTCGTTGCACAGTTTGACTGTAACTTGAAAGAGTTTAACGAACGGCTACTAGAAGACAAGATATTAGGACCGCTAGAACTGGAAAGGTTTAATGAAGAGATGAAGGGTTATGGGCTTATCTGTACAACAGAAGCTAATCTTAACGAGGAGATTGAGTTTTTTGCCGGCAGACTGGAGGAGATATCATGACGATTTTCGATCTTTCAACTGAAGGAAGAAAGGCCTTTCATCTCCCGAAAGAAGAGAGCTACGGTTATGACCCTTCAGATCTGCTACGTGAGGACTGGTTGAGAGAGAAGAATCCCGGTCTTCCTCAGCTTAGCGAGCTTCAGGTAATCAGGCATTACACCGGACTCTCGGAGAAAAACCACTCAGTTGATACCGGTTTCTATCCTCTTGGATCATGTACAATGAAGTACAATCCAAGGCTCAACGAGAAAGTCGCTGGTCTTGAAGGTTTCAGTCAGATACATCCGTACCAATCTGAAGAGACTGTCCAGGGAGCTTTAGAAGTGATGTTCAACTTACAGAACTCTCTGTGCGAGATCACCGGAATGAGCAACTTCACTCTTCAACCGGCCGCAGGGGCACATGGCGAGCTGGTCGGAATGCTTCTGATGAAAAAATACTTCGAACTGAGGGGTGAAAGCAACAGAAAGAAGGTTATTGTACCTGACTCAGCACATGGGACTAACCCCGCTTCGGCAGCCATGGCAGGCTTTGAGGTCGTCGAAGTACCTTCAGGAAGCAATGGAAGGGTTGCCCTTAATAGCCTTGTTGAGATGCTTGATGAAGACGTAGCAGGAATAATGCTTACCAACCCGAACACAGTGGGCCTTTTTGAAAACGAGATCTGCGAGATTCAGGAGGCCGCGCACAAGAAGGGCGCTTTGCTCTATTATGACGGCGCCAATCTCAATGCGATAATGGGCCACGCGAGGCCAGGCGACATGGGTTTTGATATCGTTCACTTAAACTTGCACAAAACCTTTTCGACACCTCATGGAATGGGAGGCCCCGGAAGCGGCCCTGTGGGAGTGAAGAGCTTTCTTGCAGACTTGCTACCTGTTCCTGTGGTTAATTTTGATGGTCGGAAGTTCTCATTTGATTACAATCTTCCGAATTCAATAGGAAAAGTTAGGAGTTTCTACGGTAATTTCGGTGTTTTCCTGAAGGCTTACGCATACATATTATCCATGGGCGGCAATGGTCTCAAGAGAGCTAGCGAGATGGCTGTCTTAAATGCCAACTATCTTCGAGTCAAACTCAACAAGCTCATTCCGACCGCCTATCCCGATATATGCATGCATGAATTCGTTCTGAAAGGCAGCAAGCTTGTATCAGAATATGAAGTGAAGACCCTGGATGTTGCCAAAAGACTCCTAGACTACGGAATACACCCTCCTACAGTCTACTTTCCGCTGATTGTGGATGAAGCATTGATGATAGAACCTACAGAGACTGAGACCAAAGAGGTTCTAGATGCTTTTGCCGATACTTTCGAGAAAATTCTGAAAGAGGCAAAGGAGGATCCCAGCATACTCAAAGCTGCTCCTCAGAAGACAGTTGTCGGAAGACTTGATGAAGCAACTGCTTCAAGAAAGCCAAAGACAAGGTGGAGCAAGGGAACTTGATATTGAAACTTAAAAAGTGCTGTGATATCATAGTTTCAGCAGAGCAGGCGTAGCTTCAATCGGTCGAGCGCCGCCTTGGTAAGGCGGAGGTTGTGAGTTCAAATCTCATCGCCTGCTCCATCTTTATAACCGGACGAAAGTCCGGTTATTTTTTTGACCATGCGAAAAAGTACTAATTTTGAATCTTATTACAATCTATGCTAGAATGAAAATGTAACTTTCTTTGCGTAGCTATAACCATCCAGTTCTCCTTGTAAGGCTTTGAACGGTATTTGAAAGCAATACGACTGTAACCTCCGTTAAGAACACTGTGAGTCTAGCTCCGTTTACGGTCAGATTTGGCAATTCTTTGCTTTTTGGGTGGATGTATAGGTACTCTCGCTGTTCGGTGCGTTCTATTCAGGGGTGAAGTCTGTGTTTGATTTCTATTCAAAGCCAAGAATAATCCTGGTGGGAAGAAGCCAGAAGGATGCAAGAAGGTTAATTGAGGCTTTCGATGATCGTTTTGACGTCAGATACGTCGAAGAGGTGTCTGACGAGTTTGGTCGATTTTCAGATGCTATGATCTTTGATTATGTCAGTGAAGACATCATCAATAATCTTCGTGCAGGAACAATTCCATATCTTTGCCTTGTCGGAAGTGAGAAGTCAATGGAGAAGTTCTCCCTGGTACCGGGCGAGTATTTGCTAAAGGGACCGGGTTACCTGCATTATCTTCCAGAAATCGTCTACTCAATGCTTGAAAAGCACCGACTTCAGAAGACTCTGGATTTCGAGCGAGAAAAGTATATGGGCCTCGTCAATAGTATGGGATGCGGAATGCTCATCCTTAGAAAGAGAGATGGAAACGTAATCTTCTGTAATAAGGTTGCGCAGAGCCTTCTCGGGTACTCAGAAGAAGAGATCGAGAAGATGAGTATACAGGATCTTTTATACGATGAACCCTTTGCCTTGCAGACTATTCTTGGTAGAGAGAACTTTGACACCGATAGAGAGATCGTAATGCTGACGAAGGCCGGGGGAAAAATCTACGTGATTTTCAACACTTCAGAAATGTTATACGGTGCAGAGAGAGTTGTACAACTAACATTCATGGACGTTTCGAAGCAGAAGAGGGATAGGGAAGAACTAATCTTCCAATGGCGTTTTCTGGACAATGCAGAGGAAATTGCAATAGCCGTTGACGAGAAGGGAAGAATAGTCTATCTGAACAGATTTGCTGCGGAGATTCATGGTTATGATCTTGAGGAAATGATAGGGGACAGTCTCACTTCGTATCTGGTGCAAGACGAGGTAGAAGCAAAGTCCATGCAATTCTCCATAATGAAGTCTGGAAAATGGAAAGGAAGACACCTGCACAAGAGAAAGGACGGTTCCGTATTTACTGTAGAAGAGAAAAGAAGTATGTTGAGAGTCGATGAGAATGTATATGAGCTTGTGATTGGAATTGACGTCACCGAGAGCATCGAGCTTCAGAAACGAGCCAATCTCCATTCCCTGCTCCTCAACGGAACGGGAGACCTGGCTGTCGCGACAGACATGGAGAATAGATTGATCTACATGAATGAAGCTGCAGAAGAATACTTCAACACAAAACTCGAAGAAGAACAAGGAAGAGGTCCTAACGAAACGAATTCTAAGACTCTCCGGGCCTTTCTTGAGATGGCTGCATCTAGATCTTCTGAATCATCAGGAAAGAGAATAAGATTCCCTGACAACAGCAACTCAGAACCCCCAGTTGAGTTCACCAAGAAGATTGTGCGCGATTCCGGCAGAGAGGTAGGCACCATCTTTCTAGGAAGGCAGACGGACTAAGTAATAAGCCGTAACAATGATTAAGCAATTAATGGTAGTTGCATTTCCCCGCATAAGCGGCCATATTGGTTGAGTCATTCTAGATTCCGAAACCGAGCTACTATGAGTCTTGCCATTCAAGCACCTCTTCGTGAACGATATTATGACGATAAACTGACAAGCGCAATAATTGACAGACTAGTTCATCATTGCCATCTGTTCGTTTTTACGGGAAGAAGTTACAGATTGGAGCACTCTAACCTTAGAGGCTAAACAGTTAATCCCGGGTTCTGGATTTTTATCTGGCCAAGTACCGTATTTCCTAGGCCAAAAACATTCAGTAATGATTTGTGATTGGCATTCTCCAGTCTTTCCCAAACGCTCTTTTGGAAACCTTTATCCCAGGAGCGCACTGCTTGCGCTTGTACTCGTTCTTTCTCAACAGTTTCAGCGAATGCTCTACTGTTGACCTTTCGAACCCCTCGAGTACGATCTCCTCCGCTGAGAGACCTTCTTCTATGTGAAACCTGAGGATTTCATCTAGAATCTCATATGGAGGGAGAGTGTCCTGATCCTTCTGACCTTCCTTAAGTTCTGCCGACGGTGCCTTCAAGAATACATTGCTCGGAATGACATCTTTCTCTTCAAGTTCATTCAAGCGTTCTGCGATCATATAGACCTGAGTCTTGTAGAGATCCTTAAGAACCGCAAGTCCGCCCGCCATATCTCCGTAGAGAGTTGAGTATCCCGTTGCCATCTCACTCTTGTTGCCTGTTACAAGTACAAGCCATCCAAACTTGTTTGAAAGCGCCATAAGAATGTTTCCCCTGATTCTTGCCTGCAGGTTTTCTTCAGTAACATCTTCCGCTGCATCCTTGAAGGTAGTCTTTAAGGCCTTTAGAGTAGAATCCATTATGCTCTCGATCGGTACCTCAAGGATCTCAATGCCCAGATTCTCTGCAAGCTCCATTGCATCTCTTCTAGACTCATTCGAGGTTATTCGTGAAGGCATGAACACGCCTTTGACATTGTTTTTACCTATCGCCCTTACTGCAAGAGCCGCTACTAGGGCGGAGTCCATTCCTCCACTTAGCCCAAGAACTATCCTCTCGAAGTTGTTCTTCTTCAAGTAGTCTCCTATACCAAGTTCCAAAGCGGCTATCAACTCGTCGTATTTACTCAGTTCTGATTCTCTTCGAACAGCAAGCTCTGAAGCTGTTTCCCTGTATGATGGTTCAACTGTCACTTCTTCGATACTCACGTTCTTGGAGTAGACCTTCCTTTTTCCTTCAAAGAGGTTGTATCTGGTGGAAATATCTGTGTCTATGTCCAGCACAAGCAGATCTTCCTCAAAGGCCCTCCCGACCACCAGCCTCCCGTCTGGCATTGCTACGCAGCTCCTTCCATCGAATACTAGATCATCCTGAGCACCAACCAGGTTACAGTAGGCTATGGTGCTGGAATACTCCATCGCTCTCGTCAGCAGAAGAGAAGACCGGGTTTTATGCTTCTGCGAAGTGAACGGTGAAGCAGATAGATTGAGAATAAGATTCGCGCCCGCAATAGTCTGATCATTTATTGGGCCAGACGGCACCCAGAGGTCCTCGCAAACATTGATCCCAATCTTTGCTTCGCCAAATCTAACGAGAAGCGGGTGTGCTCCTGGAGAGAAGTATCTTCTCTCGTCAAACACAGAGTAATTGGGCAAACTCATCTTTCGATAGACTGATTTGATTTCCCCTCTCTGGAGAATTGCTGCCGCGTTATAGATCTCATTGACGAAGTCAACAAATCCCAAAACGATCATTGCTTTGCTTCTGGCCGTTTGACCCGCGATTTCTTTGAGCACAGCGAGATTCTCTCTTAGAAACCCAGTATTCAGCAAGAGGTCCTCAGGCGGATAACCGGTTATCGTAAGCTCAGGGAATAGAACAATTCCTGAATCAAGCGCTGTCGCCCTGTCGATCGCTTCGATTATCTTCCTTTTGTTTCCATCAAGATCCCCAACCGTCGTGTTTATCTGAGCAAGCGCCGTCCTGACTATCATTTCGAGACCTCCCTGACGTATTCGAAATGGCTTATGAATTGATTTGCAACGTCCCTAGACTCGATTATAACAACTATCTCGCGATTTTTTCCCCATCCGCTAAGTGATGCGTTGGCCGATCCCGTAATCACTATGTTTCGATCTATCACGAACGTTTTATCGTGAATAGTTATGGAAACACCACGTGATACCTCCATTCCGGTAGTGAGATAGTCTTTGAGCGGAGAATCTTCGTTCCAGCTGTCAACCATCCCAAAAACCCTAACCCCTTTTGAAGCACAGAACTTCAAAGCTGCGAGAATTTTGGGATCTGTAAAAGCGAACATGGCGAATCGGATCTCCTCTTTGGCACTCATCAACTCCTTGATTACTCTCTTGCGCGCTTCTTCAGAAGGGCAGAGAAATAGGGTCATATTTCCGACGCTTGTCACTCCTTTTGAGTCTCCAGTCAAAATCGCCTTGTAGTAATCAAGAAACAGCAAGGCAAGGCTTTCCGACTCAATCATGATGAAGCTATTTGAGTCCTCTCTGAGGCTACCCTCGGTGAAGTTTCCTGTTCCGAAGACCACTATTTGACTATCAACAACGATGAATTTCGAATGAACGAGCGCCGCGGTTGTGTCAGTCATAACCTTAAACTGAGGAGACTTCGCGAAGGTTCTCGAAACAGTGGAATTGTCAATCACAACCGAGACATTGAGACCTTTGATGTATAGGCGGTTGAGGCAGTCAATCACCTCCTGCTCGTCAAGGGAATAACTTACAAGAACCACTTCTTCCTGCGCTCTTTCCAGTATTTCAACTATCCTTTCAACGGCTCTCCCGTCATCGGTGAAGAAAACCGTGGGAAGAGTCACAGCAACCAATAAAATAACAACCGCCAGAAAAAATCTCTTCATACAAATCACCATAACAAAAAAGCGGAGAACTCACGTTCCCCGCCTGGTGGAGACGAAGGGATTCGAACCCTCGGCCTATACAATGCCATTGTATCGCGCTCCCAACTGCGCTACGTCCCCACTCAAGAAAAATTATACTCTACCAGGTTTCACATTTCAAGAGGTAGACAACGATCAAGCATGCTTTCTGTTCTCGGCTCGCTTGAGCCATTCGATAACCACCGGACTGGAGATGTAAAGAGAGGAGTATGTTCCAACTACCACACCAACCAGCATTCCAAATGCAAATGGTCTCAGAACCTCTCCGGAGAATATGAAGAGCGTTAGAACCGCAAGGAACGTCGTCAAAGAGGTATTGATAGACCTGACTATCACATCGTTGATGCTTGTGTTGACTACTGTCTCTATTGTCTTGCCTCTCATCTTCTTGGTGTTTTCTCTGATTCTATCGTAGACTACGATAGTGTCATTCAAAGAGTATCCAACAAGCGTAAGAAGAGATGCTACTACCGGTGCATTGAATTCAATTCCGAAAATACTGTAGAAACCCATTACGATAATCACATCATGTATCAGAGTAGCAATCGCGCCAACTCCGAATGAAAACTTGAATCTAATTGTTATATACAACAACAGAAGAGCCATCGACACGATGACTGCAATCCAGGCATACCCTCTGATTTCCTGAGCTGCATAACCGGAGATTGTACTAACAGATAGAATATTACTCTCCGTTACTCCCTCGCTCTCAAGACCGGCCAGGATCCTTGATGTCACCGATTCGTCGCTTTCACTAGTGTTAACGATTATCGAGAATCTGCTTCTTTGTTCGGAAGAACCTTCTTCAATCAAAGGACTCTGTTTAATGATTCTAGCTGCGGCAAAGCTTGGGTCCTCTGCACTGAGGAGCTCTCGCATCTCCGCTACGGTCATGTCAATATCGGGAACGGATACGCTGATTTCAATTCCACCAGTGAAATCCACTCCGAAATTGAAGCCCTTGGTAAAGATGAAGACAAGTGAAACAAGAATCAGTACAAGGGAAAGAGCAATGAAGTACTTTCTTTTTCCAACAAAGTCAGCTTTGAAGGTCATCTTGCATCTCTCCCTTCCGTTTCAACTTCGACATAGTGATGAGGCTTCAAGCTTCCCGACATTCCAGTCAACACCGCTCTCGACACAACGATGTTTGTGAACATGGCGCCAATAACTCCGATTATCAAAGTAATAGCGAATCCCTTCACTGTACCCGTTCCAAAGTAGAAGAGAACTAGTCCGGCAAGAATTGTGGTGAGGTTCGCGTCAAAGATAGTCCATACAACTTTCGAAAATGCCGAGTCTATAGCGTTCTCTGGCGTCTTGCCCAGTCTTAGCTCTTCCTTTATCCTCTCAAAGATCAGCACATTTCCATCGACCGTCATTCCGATGGTAAGAACAATACCGGCTATTCCAGGCAACGTGAGAATCGAACCTGTAAGGGATATCATTCCAAAGAGAAGCACCGCATTGTACAGCAAGGCGAGATCTGCAACAAGACCCATCTTCTTGTAGAAGACAACCATGTAGATCATAATTATCACTATTCCAGCCACTCCGGCCCAAAGACTTGAGTTGATTATATCTCTGCCGAGAGTAGGAGAGAGAACCCTCTTATTAAAGGATGCAAGATCGACTGGAAGGTTTCCACTTCCGACCAAAATCGACACTTCTCTAGCCTCTTCAATCGAATTCAAACCTTCGATAACTGCGTTACCATCAGAGATTTGAGACTGAACAAGCGGAGCTATAATCACCCTGTCATCCAGTACTATGGCAAGTCTCTTCTTGATGTCTGAATCGGCATATGTGGACTTCACAGAAGTGATGTCCCTGAAGGTTCGGGCACCGTCTGAACTGAACTTCAAAGAAACCATGAAACGTCCCTGGCCAGGTCTCGGTTGATTATTGACGAGAGCCTTGGCATCGGTGACTACACTTCCGTCTAGTTCGGCATAACTTGAACCTACGCTAATCATTGGACTGATAAAGTACCAGGTATTGTTCTGTACTCCGCCAACATACTCCCCGTAGTGAAGCTCCTTAACCCAGTAAGGTTCGGCTCCCTGAAGTTTCCTCCTGCTAATCTCTAGGGACATACCTGCAGGGATCGAGGGCGTAGAAACCGAGGTCTCGATAGCAAGAACATCGGCAAAGTAGAGTTTACCTGTCTTCCCAACAAGATTCTCCGCTCTCGAAACGTCAGTAATTCCAGGAATTTGGACTCTAACTCTTACCGGCGGAATATCCTCGCCAAATGAGATTCCTGTGGTCACTTTTTCTACGGTTGCCTCTGTGAATCCTGCAGCGTCTAGCCTTGCCCTTAAGACTTCAATAACCCTGTCTGCAAGGGCATTCATTTCTGAATCTGACACATCGGTAACCATCTGGTACTCAAGAAGAGCTCCACCCTTTATATCAAGCCCTAACTTGATGTTTGCAGCTAATTTGTCGAGGAAGCTGCTATCGGCTGGCGCACTACCATGTGGTATTAACAGCGGGAGTAATGCTGCAATCAACACCACCATGGTGACGATCAAGCGTTTTTGGTTTGCTCTCATACGGACTTTGCCCGAAAGACTCGGACAGACACCCCCTTCCAATATCTACGAATATAACTGAAACTATTACTGCTTAACGTTTACATCGGGTTCTACTTCTTCCTTTTCATTCTCGCCCTTGTTCACTACAACGGCGATCGCCTTTCTTGTGACGTCCAGTTCCGTACCGGTGCCGGTCCTGATCCTGAGACTATCCGGTTTTATCATGGTAATCTTCCCGATTATTCCGCCGGCCGTGACGACTTTATCACCAACCTTAAGCTTCTCCATCATCTGCTTGAACTGCTTATCCCTCTTTCTCTGAGGCATAATTATCAAGAAGTAGAAGAAGGCAACCATTAGGACTAGCCAGATAATAATCCCCGAAAAGCCCCCGGTTGAAGCCCCAGCATCCGCCGAAGGAGCCGCTACATCTCCGGCCGGGGCATATGCTATGAAACTAAGGATTGAAAACATTTACATACCTCCTGTCATGGTTAGAGCACCTGTATGATTTTACCAGAATAGACTATCCAATTCAACTAACAAGCCTTTTTGGAGTTCAGTCGCTGATAATACGAAAAGTCTTACATGATATAATTCCGTTGACGAATGGAAGAAAGGGAGGAAGATCATGAATAGCCTGCTAAAAGATGCCGAAAGCAGAATGAAAAAAAGTGTTGAAAAGATCGTTGAAGAGTACGGTCAGATGAGAACGGGTAGACCTTCTCCTGCCCTTCTTGAGTCTGTAAAAGTCGATTATTACGGGGTCCTTACTCCGATCAATCAGATGGCGACAATCACCGTGACTGAAGAAAGATCACTGATTATTAAGCCTTGGGATAAGACCGTTCTCAGTCAGATTGAAAAGGCCATCTTTGCGTCAAAACTAGACCTTACACCAATTAATGATGGAGCAAACATTAAGCTGAATTTCCCTATACCGACAACGGAACAGAGAGAAAAATGGGTGAAGCTCGCAAGAGACAATTCGGAAAAGGGTAAAATAGCGATTCGAAACATTCGAAGGGACGCGATAAAGGAAGCTAGAGATCTTGAGAAGGCTTCTGAAATGACCGAAGATGACCTGAAGAAATTTGAGGAGGATATTCAGGAACTTACGAACAAGTACATAGAAGAAATGGACAAGGCTTTCGAGAAGAAGAGCAAGGAGATCATGGAGTTTTAATGCCCCTTCCCGTTCACGTTGCTTTCATAATGGATGGAAACGGCCGTTGGGCTCAGAGGAGAGGACTCGAGAGAATTGAGGGGCACAAGAAGGGGGCAGAAATTGCAGACTCCGCCTCTCATTGGTGTGCCGATCTCGGTATTAGTTATGTAACTCTCTATGCATTCTCAACGGAAAACTGGAGACGACCCAGGCAAGAAATAGATTTTCTTTTCCAACTGATGCTCATTTACATAAGCAGCAAGCTCGGCAGTATGCTGGAAGAGGGAGTGAGGATGCGCTTCATTGGAAGATTGAATGAACTCCCTCAGAAACTCAACGAGTTCACAAAAGAAATCGAGAAGAAAACTTCACTGTGCAGGAAACTGAATGTTATAGTTGCTTTGAATTATGGAGGAAGGGCAGAGATTGTCGATTCAGTCAACAGAGTTATTGAGAGCGGAAAGGATAGGGTTTCTGAAGAGGATATAGAAGAGAACTTGTATCTCCCCGATGTGCCTGAACCAGACCTGATAATAAGGACTTCTGGGGAAAAGAGAATAAGCAACTTCTTAACCTGGCAGTCGGTTTACAGTGAGCTCTTCTTCACAAGAACCTTGTGGCCTGATTTCGAGAAAGAGGAATTTGAGAGGATATTGGATGAGTACTCTAAACGCAAGCGAAGGTTTGGTGCATTGAGCTGATGAAGAAGATCTCGGAGACAAATATCAGAATAGTTACGGCTGCAGTTGTGGCACCTTTCGTGGTTCTCTGTTTCGCAAATTACTACTCCTTCATTGGTCTGGTATCTGCCGTTGTTCTCTTTTCGAACTACGAATACTTGAAGTTCAGCCTGAAGGACAGTAATCATCAGACAGTTAGAATTGCCCTGTCAGGTATGATTCCTGCAATAATCGTCATATACGGGATTCTGCTTGACAGGTTCAACGATGTTGAAACTTTTACTCCGATACCTGAACTGATTTTCGCAGTGGGGGTAATTGCACTTGCGTCTGTGGTGATAGTAACAGTGTCCGATGTTAGAAGTGCCAAAGAGATTATCGCCAATTCTGTGTTCTCATTAATCTATGTTGGTTTCGATTTAGCGTTTTTCTATCACATCTATCTAGGATTTGGTTCTTCAATGGCCTTGATGGCTCTCACATCGGTGTGGCTCTTCGACACGGGAGCTTATTTCATAGGTAAACGCTTCGGTCGGATCAGAATATCTCCAAGTTATAGCCCTAAGAAAAGTCTCGAAGGTGTAATCGGAGGATATGTGACCACGCTTCTCTTCATGCTGCTTTTCGTCTCTATGAGTAAGCTCGTAGGACTCTACAACGGACCCGATCTCGGGATACCCCATTTCATGGTTCTGGCGGTTGTTGTATCCGTATTTGGCACTATCGGAGACATTGTGGAGTCGTCTTTCAAGAGGTATCACGGCGTTAAAGATTCCGGTAATCTACTTCCCGGCCATGGTGGTATGCTAGATCGAATAGATGGTGTTCTTTTTGTAACACCCATGTTCTATATATTCCTTACTCTTTTGACTTAAGGGGGCTAACCAATGAAATTCATGACCGGAGCTGAGATAAGGGAGAGTTATCTCAACTTCTTTGAATCGAAGGACCACAAAAGAATACAGAGTGCTTCTCTTATCCCTAACGATCCACAACTGATGTTCACTGTTGCCGGTATGGTTCCTTTCAAACCAATCTTCTGGGGAAAAGTCGAAGCCACATACAAGAGAGTCACAACTTGTCAAAAGTGTGTGAGAACCAACGATATCGAAAATGTTGGTAGAACTCCCAGACATCAGACTTTTTTTGAAATGCTTGGAAACTTCTCGTTTGGAGATTATTTTAAGAGAGAAGCAATAAAGTGGGGCTGGGAGTTCGTTACGGAGCATTTGGCTCTACCGGATGAGCTCCTATGGGTTTCGATTTACCTAGATGACGATGAAGCGTTCTCAATATGGAGAGATGAAGTCGGAGTCCCCGAGAAGAAGATTGTTAGGCTTGGGAAGGCGGATAATTGGTGGGGACCAGCCGGCCCTTCGGGTCCTTGTGGACCTGATTCAGAGATTTTCATAGACAGAGGTTACGGAAACAACTGCCCTGATCCCGAAAACTGCAGTCCTGCTTGTGACTGCGGAAGATTCCTTGAATTCTGGAATCTTGTATTTACTGAGTTCAACCAGGATGAGGAAGGAAATCTCTCCTATCTAGAAAGAAAGAATATCGATACCGGATTCGGGCTTGAACGAGCTGCCTCGATTCTTCAGAATGTCGACTCAAACTTCGATACTGATCTGTTCATACCCATAATCAGGAAGATTGAAGAGCTTCTGGGAGTCAAGTACAAGGAGAAGGAAATCTCCGATGTCTCGATCAAAGTTATCGCAGATCATGCGAGATCAATTGCATTCATGGTTTCCGACGGAGTCTTACCTTCCAATGAGGGAAGGGGTTACGTGCTCAGGAGAGTCCTAAGGAGGGCTGTGAGGCACAGTTCTTTACTTGGCTACGATTCTCCATTTCTTTACAGAATAGTGGAGACGGTCGCTGAACAGATGGGAAACGTATACCCAGAGCTAAAAAACCGGCTTTCGTTTACGCAGGAAATCATAATGAAAGAGGAGGAGAGATTTCTTTCAACGCTGCTGAACGGCGAGAAGAGGCTTAAATCAATTCTAGTAGATAAGAAGGAACTGTCTGGCTCCGAGTTGTTCATTCTTCACGACACTTATGGATTTCCATTGGAACTTGTCGAAGAGATCGTTGCAGATACCGGTGTTACACTAGACAAAGAAGGTTATGAAAGAGAAATGAAGTTACAAAGGGAGAGGGCAAGAGAGGCGCTGGGAGACAGGAAATATCTGGGAAACATCGAGGTCTACTCCAGTATCTTTCCAACGACTGGCAATTCAAAATTCACAGGTTACTCGAGACTTGAAGACAGATCGACCATAGTCGCGATTTTAAAGGACGGCGATGCAGTGGAAGTCCTTGAAGAAGGAGAGACTGGAGACGTCATCCTTGAAAAGACTCCCTTCTATCCCGAAAGAGGCGGGCAGGTAACGGACACCGGGCTTATCGAGACCGAGACAGCACTGGCTAGAGTTGAGAGTGTGTTCATTCCTTATCAAGAGATGATAGTCCACAGAATTTCAGTCGAAGAAGGAACCCTGCGGGTGAAGGATCAAGCCAGGCTAACTGTAGATACAGACCGAAGAAAAGCAATAATGAGAAATCACACTGCCACTCACTTGCTGCACGCAGCTCTCAGAAAAATCATAGGAGGCCACATTCATCAGTCTGGTTCACTGGTTCTACCTGACAGATTGCGCTTCGATTTCTCACACTTCCAGTCTTTGTCAACCGATGAGATAAATAAAGTGGAGAACATGGTTAACGAAGAGATCCTCAAAGCAAAACCAGTCGAAAAGGCAGAGAAGAGCTTCGATGAAATAAAGGGTGAAGACGTAATGGCCCTCTTTGAAGAAAAGTACGGCGACAAGGTTCGAGTAATCACTGTAGAGGGATTCAGCAGAGAACTGTGCGGAGGAACTCATGTAAACAACACCGGAGAAATCGGCCTCTTCAAGATTCTCTCGGAGACCTCCGTAGCGGCCGGAACAAGGAGAATTGAGGCAATAACCGGAACCACTTCGCTCGAATATTTCCGCAACCTTTTCAACAGACAGAAGACAATCAGAGAAGTACTTGAAGTTCCTGAGGATGTAATAATTCAGCGGCTTCAGGGCATACTCGACGAACTAAAGTCGGGCGGCCAGGAGATTGTCAGATTAAAAGAGAAGCTACTTTCTGGCGATGCACTAATGAAAGATAAGAGAATGACGGCCAAAGGCGTCAATCTGCTTATCAGAAGAGTAGAGAACGCGCCGTCCAGCGCTTTGAGAAACGGTGCAGATGTCCTCCTCAGCAAGGAAAATGGCGGCATAGTTATTATCTTCAATGAACTGGAAGATTCTGTTTCTTTCGTCGTGAAGGTCGAGAAGAAACTTACTGACAGGTTCAAGGCAGGAGAAATCGCAAAGAAGATAGCCCACGACCTGGGAGGAGGAGGAGGAGGCAGGCCAGACTTCGCCCAGGCAGGTGGAAAGGATGTTTCAAAATTGGAAGCCATCATAGACAGGATCGATGAATACCTTTAATAATGAGTTTGACGATGCCTCCTTAGGCAGCCTCTTTGCCGTCTCAGCCGCTCCCGACAAGCTTTCCCTTGACAGTCTTGCCTTTGTGGGAGATGCAGTGTACACTCTTTACTTCAGATTGAAGACTCTCCCGCAGGCGCATCGGAGGGCAGGTCATCAGCACGATATTGTGAAAGACTATGTAAGCGCTCCTGGTCAGAAAAAGGCTCTCGAAGAAATCGAAGGACTTCTCGATGAAGAGGAGAGGAAGATCGTCAGACGGGGTTACAATTCAAGAGGCTCGAAAAAACATGGGGACGACGAGGATTATAGAATGGCTACCGCTCTCGAGGTCCTTATTGGTCATCTATTCCTTGAGGGAAGAGTCAAAAGGATAAAAGATCTGCTCGAAAGGGTGATTTAATGTATCTCCATGGCAGAAATGTTCTGAAAGAACTGCTTGGAATCGACTCGTCACTATTAAGAATCAAACGAATACTCTTTACCAATCAGAAGAATGTCGATTCTCAGTTGCTAGAACTTGCCAATGAAGCGAAAGCTAAGGGGTTTAAAATAGAAGAGATGCCCCCGGAAAAACTCGCAAATCTCTGCCGAGAGAAGAAGCACCAGGGAGTGGTGATTGATCTCAAGGAGTTCTCATACGTGGATTCCGAAAAAATGCTCGATATTCTTGAAAAACAGAACACAGCAACCATTGTGCTTTTAGACCAGATCCAGGACCCACATAATCTTGGAGCGATTATCAGGACTTCGGTTGCGGTCGGGGCCGATGCCATTGCAATCACTTCGAGCAACTCTGCAGAAATTACTCCGGCAGTCGTAAAGGTCTCTGCAGGACTTGCCTTTAGTATCCCGGTAATCAAGATAGTCAATATGGCGCAATTTGAGAAATCTCTCAAAGAAAGAGGATTCTGGATATACGCTTCAGATATGGACGGAATCCCTTATTACGAAAACGAATATTCTGACAAATCGGCGATAATCTTCGGAAATGAGGGAAAAGGAGTCAGGCGGTTGGTGAAAGAGAGAAGCGACGTTCTCATTTCGATTCCCATGGAGCGAACGGTAGATTCACTGAATGTCGCTGCCGCTGCGGCTATTATCTTATTCGACAGACGACGCCAGCTCGCCGTACGAGGAGCGTGAACAAAACTAATGAGAATACGCGAACTGTCGTCCGATGTTGTTAGAAAGATTGCCGCAGGTGAAGTCGTAACGGGATGCTTTTCCGTAGTGAAAGAACTGGTGGAAAACAGTATAGATGCCGGTGCAACGGCTATTGAAATTGAGATCAAATCGGGCGGAAAAGAATACATAATGGTAAGAGACAACGGAAGAGGGATGACCAGAGAAGAAGCAAGCGTTGCTATTCTGCCTCATACTACCAGCAAGATTGTCTCCATAGATGATCTCGATACTCTTCTCACATTCGGCTTCCGGGGAGAGGCCCTTTCAACGATAGCCTCGGTGTCGCGCATGCGGCTGTCAACCGTCTCAGATACAGAGGAACTTGGGGTGGCTCTCGACATTGCCGGAGGCGATATCATAGGAGAGAAACCTCTCAGCGGTTCAAATGGAACTGCGGTCGAAGTCTACGATCTTCTCTATAACACGCCCGCCAGAAGGAAGTTCTTGAAATCCGCTTCAATTGAAGGCCGAATGGTAACTGAGATGGTTCAGAGGTTCATACTCGCATTTGATAAGATCGATTTCACTTATTCTCGGGATTCTCAAGTGATATTCGATACAAGGGGCCTTGAATCGGTCGAGGCCAGAGCTGCACTTATCTATCCAGGGCTTTCTGAAAAAGACTTGATACCAGTTTTGGAAAGCTCGGCAGAAATAAAGATACGGGGTTTTGTTACACTTCCAAATCGCACAAGAAAGAATAGAATGGGTGAAAACATCTTCGTGAACGGCAGATATGTTAGGCAATTCGAACTGAATTATGCTCTCGAGAGGGGTTACGGAGAGACTCTTCAAAAGGGGAATTTTCCTTTTGCAGTTCTCTTTATCGATATCGATCCTCACGAAGTCGATGTTAACATCCATCCACAGAAGCTCGAAGTGAAATTTGCGTCTACTTCATCCGTTCTGGATCAGGTGAAGAGGGCTGTACGGTCTGCCGTTAAAGGCGCCGGTCATTTCACAATCGATGTGGTTCATAGCGAAGAGAGCGCCGCCGGAAGATCGGTTGAACGGAGAGAGATCTCAGACATTGATCAGGAGCATTTAATAAGGGATCGCGGAATAAAACACTCCTGGAGGGACCAGAGAGTCTTTGATAACAGTGCGAGCGACACTTATGCGAAGTCCAGACTAGATCGTCAGCTTTTCAGATCATTTACTCCTGCTGAAGAGCGCGAACAATCAGCAACCAAAGAAAAGAGCGGGGGAGTAAAAGCAAGCTTCATTGGTGTCTTCGGAGAACGGTATTTGATTGCGGAATCCGAGGACGGTCTCTTGTTGATCGATCAGCATGCCGCTCATGAGCGGATCATTTTCGAGGCTCTAAAAGAAAGCAAGAAGATCTCCCCTCAGAATCTTCTCATGCCGCTTGAGCTGAATCTCGAGAGGTCCAAAATGGATCTGATTATCGCGAGAGAGGAAGCGTTGAAGAAACTTGGGTTCACTTTCAATTTCGGCAATGATAAAATAATAATGGTATCCATTCCTCAAGTCATTAAGACGGAGGGTGCAATAGATACACTCGAGGAAATTCTAGACGAGATGAGGTTGGAAGGTCTTGAAACTCCCGAGAGGGTTTTCGATAATCTTTTGGCCTCTATAGCGTGTAAAGCGGCAGTAAGGACTGGAAACAGACTTGACATAGGGCAGGCTGAAGTTCTTTTTGAAGAGTTGAAGGAGAAGAATCTTCTTGTATGCCCCCATGGAAGACCGATATCCATGGTAATAAGGCTGGAGGATCTGGACAGATACTTCTCCAGATAGCTCTCAGAAACAATGCTTCACATCAAGGGAAACCGGTGTGAATCCGGTACGGTCCCGCCACTGTAAGCGGTACGAACTCTGCACATGCCACTGGGCAACCGGGAAGGCGCAGACAGTAGATTGATCCGCAAGTCAGGAGACCTGTGTGAGGCTCAGATATCACCATCCTTCCGAGGCAGAGGGGTGGTGAAATTCCTTGCAGAAGAGGTGAGTTTTTTGAAGAGGTTTTTTGCAGTCGGCTTTATGGTACTGTTCTGTGTTCTGTCACTTGCATTTGAAATCGTGGATGATCTTGGAAGACTCGTGGCGATTGACAATCCACCCGATAGGGTTGTCATAGCTTCTCCTGCGATCACCAGATATCTCGAAGTTCTGGGTGTATCATCCAGGATCGTAGGAGTGACTGACTGGGACCCGTATGCCTTATCGAATGAAGTGGAGAAAATAGGCAATCTCGTTCCTCTCAACCTTGAGAAGATTCTCTCTCTTGGTCCTGATCTGGTAATGATCTCTGGTGGCTTTCAAGAGGCGGAAGTTGCCAAGCTCGAGAAGATCGGGATCTCTGCCTTCGTAATGAATCCGAACTCTTTCGAGGATATCTACAGGAATCTAATGGTTGTTGGCAATTTGTTCGGCATACCTGACAAAGGAAGGATAACGGCGACGAACTTCAGAGATGAGGTTCTTGAAATCGCAAAAGACTCCTATAATGTTCCACAGAGTGAGAAGCCCAAAGTTGTGTACATAATGATAGTCGGTGAGGTAAGCGATATCTGGACTTGCGGAACGGGATCTTTCGTTAACCAGGCGATCGCATATGCCGGTGGGGCAAACATCGGAGCACCTTACAGCGGAAATAATGGATGGTTTCCCGTCAGTCCTGAATTCGTTCTTAACTCCCAGCCGGACATAATTCTTGTGCCATACTATTACGAAGGCGGTCAGGAAGAGGCGGTAAAAATGATAACTTCTTACAAACCCTTTGCAGATCTTCCTGCAGTGAAGAATAACCGAGTCTACCCGCTTTACGACGGCCTAACCGCATATGCAAACCCTGATTTTGTAGTCCTCGTGAAGACGTTGAAGGAATTCTTCTATTGAAACGCGCTGCACTTTTCGCGTTTTTCTCCACAGCATCCGTACTTGGGATGCTGTGGCTCTCGAGTTTCGGAACAGTCAATTATTCGTTGAATGAGATTTTCGGCATATTTCTTGGAGACTCTTCGGAACCAGCTTCCAGTATCTACGTGAATCTCAGACTGCCGAGATTATTAGTGGCTTTCCTGATCGGCTCAGGGTTGGCGGTAAGTGGAAATGGACTTCAACTTACTCTGAAGAATCCCCTTGCAGACCCATATATTATCGGCATATCGGCGGGGGCCTCCTTTGGAGCTGTTTTGTCTTTGTTCTTGAGAGATGTTGGCAGAATATCGCTGAACATGGATCTCCTTGCTTTTGTCTTTGCCTTGTTTTCTTCATTCCTGACCTATACGATTTCCCGAAGAGGAGGGAGAATCCCTATAACAACACTGGTTCTTTCCGGAGTAATAGTCTCCTTTCTTTTCAACGCGGCGGTGACTTTTCTTGTCGTATTTGCCTGGCGAAATGTTATTACCTTGCATTTCTGGTCTCTCGGTTCTCTTTCGGGTGTTACCTGGGATGATTTTTTCAGACTGCTTCCGATAATTATTCTTCAGTATGCTTTGTTCACGATAATTCGCCGAAGAATGATAATAATGGCAGCCGGAGAAGAACACGCCATAACCGTCGGAGTTCACCCGGAGCGCATAAAGTTCCTGGTATTCTTCACCGTATCAATCGTTTCGGCAATTGCAGTCTCAACAGCCGGTTTGATTGGTTTTGTGGGGCTTGTTATACCCCACATGGTTAGGCTTGCCTTTGGCACTGACAGCAAGCTGAACCTTCCTGCAACCGCGATTTTCGGCGGGGTTTTTCTGGTGGTCTGCGATACCATTGCGAGAACGCTCTTTCAACCCACGGAACTCCCAATCGGTGCAGTGACTGCCCTGGTAGGCGCTCCCGTCTTCATATATCTTCTAAGAAGCAGGGAAGTGGCTAATGATGGTTGATCCAATACAGGTAAGAGATCTGCATTTCAGTTATGGAAAGGAAGAGGTTCTGAGTGGAATCGATCTGGAACTCAGGCACGGTGAAGTGCTTGGAATACTTGGACCAAACGGGAGCGGAAAATCAACTCTGATGGGTGTTATCTGTGGAATTAGAAAGAACTGGAACGGACTTGTGAAAATCACGGGAGAAGATCTTCACGGTCTCTCAACGAAAAAACTGGCTAGAATAGTATCTTACATACCTCAGAGCTTCGAACCGTCGTTCGATCTGAAAGTTGAGACTATTGTTTCGTTTGGAAGAAATCCACATTTAAGGGGACTGGGAAACTTAACAAATGAGGATTATATGATAATTGACGAATCGATGAGGCTTACGGAAGTATGCGGATTCAAGGATCGTCCCTTCAGCACGCTCAGCGGAGGCGAGAAACAGCGAGTAATAATCGCAAAGGCTCTTGCCCAGGAAGGAAAGATACTTCTTATGGACGAGTTCACAACTCATCTGGACCCGGGGCACGCAAGAAGAGTAGGAAAAATCGCGACTGATCTCGTTCGCGCAAAGGGACTAAGTGCAATAGCGATCTTTCACGATATAAATCAGGCGGTAGAGATTTCAGACACGCTCTTATTCATCAATAATGGAAGAGTAATTACTTCAGGCAAGGCCTGGGATGTCGTTACTCCGGAAATCATTAGGCAGGTTTACGGCCTTAAATCAAAAATCATGCAAAACCCGGTCAGTGGGCTGCCACTGGTAGTGTTCTACGATTGAGACATGGGATTGCTGACATCGGCTGCCTCGGCACCAGTTATCCTTACAAGTTCTTCGAAATTAGTCTCGACAGCGGAACCGGAAGTCCCCGCAGCAGGAAAAACAGTATCATACTGTTGAAGAGACTGATCGACAATGATCTTGACTCCTGAAAGTCCATAGGGACAAACGCCACCTGGCGAGAAACCTGTCACTCTAAGCGTTAGGATCTCATCGGCCAGGCGAGGTTTCTCCCCGGCTATAATCTTGAGCTTCGAGGGTGAAACCTTTCTATCACCGGGGCAGACCACAAGATAAGCTCTTCCACTCTTGCAAGTGAAGAGAATCGACTTTGCTATTTGACCGACTTTCACCTTCAACATCTGCGCAGCCGTCGTGGCAGTGGGTGTAGTTCCTTCGGGAAATTCGTAGAACTTTAGGTCGTTGGCCTTCAGTATTGCAAGCACCTTTTCTGGGATCATCGTACACCTCCGGGAAGGGAATTGAACTATGATACCACGAGCCCAAAAGTCGAATCGAGAATTCATTATCGAAGTGGAGAAGAAAATCCTACGGAAAAAGCTTTCGCTTAAATGAAAAGTGTCCACTCCTTCTGCGAAATTTCTCTATTCAAATATCATTCCATTACTTCAATTAAGAAATCGAAAAAAATCATATGGATGCGATACACGAATACTCTTATTTACAGTCGCAAGCGAGAGCTTTTTTAAGCTCATTTACACTCTCTCCATCAGTACCGGCCCACTCTCGAAAAAAATCCAACAATGCCTGTAGAATCGCATATTTTCTATTGACTCTTTAGGCAGATCGTCACAACCTTGAGTTTAAGTCAACGTCAATCCCCTTCAATGCGACAATCCATCTTCTTCCAATAATCAATGGCTGGCGCCATACGAAACTCCGTACAAAAGGAATTAGACCGGTATTCGCGCTAATACCGGAAGGGATCCCCCTCCTGTGGATCGACGCCAACAACAATGGCAATGTGCTAGACGACCCAACGATCGCACCGGACTTCAAGGAGACCCACCAAGACACAACGACCTACGAGTGGATTACCAGAGTCAAAGTCTTTTACGAACTCGAGGGCTATTGGGAATCAAGATCTGTCAAACTGTTAGCCAGAAAGACGGGGTTGACTGGCGAGCTGGAGATCCGATACTGTTTGTACGAGCACATGGAGGGGTTAGTCTGGGCCGAAGACGGTCCAAGAAAGATCAAACTCTTCACGCTCGACCCCAAAGGTTTTTACTATACCGACCAGGTTTACTTCGGAGTCGATACGGACGGCGACGGCGAAATAGCTCTAATCCACGACTCTTATGAGATTTTCCTGCATGGGGAAGTCTTCTCTTTGAACGGCAAGGCATACAGACTCGGCGAGGTTTCCGAAGACGGGAAAAAGGTCTCCTTTGAGGAGACTAAGGAGACTCCGACGGAGAAGCCAAAATTTCTCAAGGGACAACCTCTTCCGATTCCCGGAGTTCTCCAGACGGATCCAAGTCTTAATGCGGCCTTTCTCGAGGGGTCCCCCAGCCTGATCGTTCTCAGCAAAGTCTCGCCTGCGACAGTCCTCGAACCAGTATACACCGATTGCGACTGCAGTTCTCTGAGCGCTTTCGAAAGGTATAGATTGGACGGAATCATCGATCTCGCCCGGAGGTACGCAGAACTGAAGGTTCTATGGGTACTCACAGGAAAGGAGCAAGCTGAGCCGGAAGCGGCGCTGTTGGAAAATATCTATTTGAGAGACGAAAGAAGTTTGGTCGATTTCTACGGCTTCCCAGGCGAGGAGAGGGTTTTCATCGCCGATTCGAAGGGCGTTATAATTGAATTAGACCGTTACTGGGTCGACGAGGCCAGCCTCGAGACTGATCGGCCGCAAAGCGGAAAACTGATGCTCAATTACTCCGACATAAAAAAGACTGTAGAAGCTCTGTACAAAACCAATTGAAGATCCGACCATTGGCGAATTGAACTTTCAGCAAAACGGAGAACCGCTCTTCAAATGAATGAGAGCGGTTCTCTTGATTTCACCTTCCGGCACAAGAACGTTCAACCCGTCGAGTCAATCCGTTCCCATACCGTTCACTATCACGGCTTTCGCCAGTTCGTGCGCGAGCGCGGTGAAATCCCTTCCCTCGATGTTGCTCAGCACCACCACAAAGATGTCGTCGTCGACATACCGATTTATTCTAGTCGAGGTACCCTTCGTGTCCCCGTCGTGATAAACGACCCTTCTGTACTCGCCATCTATAAACTCGTTACCGATAAAGACTCCATAGCCTGCCTCGAAGAGTTCATTCGTTGGACTCTCCATTAGTCTTAAGGAGCTTTCCGAAAGCACTTCTCCGGAGGAAAGCGCTCTGTCCCACAGATACAGATCATACACAGTGGAGTATAACCCCCCCGCTCCCCCTGGAAGCCTTCTATCGACCCAATCAGCAGGTCTTACGCTAGAGAGATCTATAACATAGGAATCACAGTAGTAAGGAAGACCCCATCCGCTATCGTATTCATTGTAATCGTAACCGGTATTATTCATTCCCAGTGGTTCGAAGAAGTTCGTTCTGAGATAATCATCATAGCGCTTCCCGCTTGCCCTTTCTATGATGACGCTGAGAAGGAAATACGCGCTGTTGCTGTAGAGAAAGCTGCTTCCAGGTTCAAATCTCAGAGGCAGAGAGGAGATGTAAGCGATTTCGGCTTCTTGAAGAGTTCTATCCTCCTCAAATTTCTTGACTTCTCCAAGAAGTTCTAACGTGTTAATCATTGTTGGAATTCCAGAAGAATGATTAAGCATCTGATGAATAAGGATTCTCTCTCCGTTAGGGAATTCGGGAATGAATTTTGCAACAGAATCTGAAAGAGATATTGTCCCCTCTTCCAGTAGCCTAAGAACTGCAGCTGCGGTAAACTGCTTGGTAATCGATGCAATTCTGAACTTCTTTTCAGGAGTGTTGGGGATATTCCTTTCAATGTCTGCCATTCCGTATCCTGCTGCGTGCAAGATTGCATCTCCTCTTGAGACAAGAACGGTTCCCCAAAAGCCTTCAAACACGATACTCTTATTCATTACTTCATCTATGGGATTGGCAAATAGAAGAAAAGAAAGAGATATAACAGATAACACTACAGTAGCCAGTCTTCTGAACAAAAGGCACCTCCAGTTGAGAGAGTTTGTGGAGACCATGATCAATGATAACTCACTTCTGCAATACTGAGATGGATTCTGGATTAACCATGCGAATTGCTCGTCGTTCTGAATTCGCCTGCCGGAACTGATATCCACAGTCTTCCCATCGAAACGATCTGTCACTGTCACCGGCTTTGGACTAAGTCTATTGAATCTCCAAGAAGCTCTTCAGTTACCTGGCGGCTCAAAGAGAGAGTCTTTCTGCACAGTCATGAGCCAAATCGATCATCGCTTCGATGAGCAGAATGAAATCATCTGCGTTAGACTATAGTTGAAATACAACAGTTGGCAAATCTATTTCAAATGTCTCACTTTGAAAGCATCATTAGGTCTCTGCAGCCATAAAGATTAAAATAACAAATGTCGAGGACGCAATGATCGAAGCATATCCGACGGCTACACCGGAGAGGTTACTGACAAGATTTGTTTAAGGAGGAATGAAATGAGAAAGATTCTCTTGATAATAACGCTTTCTATTATTTCTTTGACCAGTTTGCTGTCTCAAAAAATCGTGGTCGCAGTGATGCAGGATCCCGACTTTCTTGATCCACATAGAGCGGCTGCCTCGGGCACTTACGAGATGATGTTCAACGTATTTGAGGGTCTCCTCAAACCCGACTCGAATGGAAGTGTTGTTCCGGCTGTGGCCGAGAGTTACCATATATCGGAGGACGGCCTGACCTATACTTTTACGTTAAGAAGCGGTGTGAAGTTTCATAACGGATTTGAGGTCACAGTTGACGATGTTCTCTACTCTCTCAACAGGCTGAAAGGAAACAATCAGGAAAGGGGCCTTTCATCAGACTTCGAAAAATTCGTTTCGAAGATCGAAGCGGTAGATGAAAAGACAATAAAGGTTGAACTCAGTACCTTGAACACCGACTTTCTCGAGAAGTTCATCATCGCGATAATTCCCGCAAATAATGACAACCATGAAGTCAACCCGATAGGAACGGGCCCGTTCAAATTCGTCAAGTACCAGCCGGGTCAGAGGCTTGTAATAGAGAAATTCGACGAATACTGGAATCCCGAGCTGCCTATAGTGGACGAAGTCGAATTCAGAATAATCCCCGACAACCAGGCTGCTATCATGAGTTTCATGGCCGGGGACGTTCAGATACTTCCAAGACTCGATGCAATTCAGGCAATGGTTCTGGGTAATCGATTCAACTTAATTACTGCAGAGCAAAACATGGTCCAGTTGATGGCAATGAACCATGCGGTCAGCCCCTTCGACGACATTAGAGTCAGGAGAGCGATTAACCATGCAGTGGACAAGGACGAGATTATAGAAATCGTGGCTGGCGGTTACGGGACGAAGCTCGGTTCAAACATGTCGCCGATAATGAGCATGTATCATCAGGAGGGTCTCGAGGATTACTATGAAACCAGTTTGGTAAGGTCAAGACAGCTTCTTTCTGAGGCAGGGTATCCCGACGGTTTCAGCACAAAGATCACAGTACCTTCGAACTATCAGTTTCACATAGATACAGCCCAGATAATTGTCGAACAGCTTAAGAGAGTTGGCATAGAAGCCGAAATAGAGCTGGTAGAATGGAGCGTATGGCTGGACAAGGTCTATACGTCAAGAGAGTACGAAATGACAATAATTGGTCTCACTGGGAAACTAAGCGCATACGATATTTTGAGACGGTACGTTTCCGATTATCCGAGAAACTTTTACAACTACTTCAACATCGAATACGATCGAGTGGTCAAAATGGCCATTGAAAAAACGGACATTGAAGAGAAGGCCTCTCTATTTAAGCAGGCACAGATAATCCTCACAGAAGACGCTGCGGCAGTTTACATAATGGATCCCAACTTCTTTGTGGCACTTGCTCCTAATCTATTTGGGTACAAGGTCTATCCACTGTACGTACAGGATATGTCAACTCTTTATTACCGTTAGGGAGGAGCGTCATCTGTGTATGTATATCTGAAGAAACTCTTTGCAATGATTCTTACGGTGCTTCTGGTTTCGCTCATAGCTTTTGTAGCTTTCGAGGTGATCCCCGGGAATCCTGCACTGTCGAGACTCGGCGTAGACGCTGAAGAATCGCAATTCGAAGCTCTTTCAGCCGAATTGGGACTAAACGATCCTCTCGGCGAGAGACTTTCGAGGTGGTTTAAGGGTCTTTTGACGGGAGACCTCGGCACTTCTATGAGATACTCAGTCCCAGTGTCTGATCTGATTCTAGACAGGATACCGGTAACTCTTTCGCTGGCGCTTATGGCCATGATGTTCATTACTCTAATCGGAATTCCTCTTGGAATAGTCAGTGCAAAATATGGTCACAGACTTCCCGGCATTTTGATTTCTATGATCTCACAAATTGGAATGGCTATTCCTTCTTTCTGGAGCGGGATAATCTTGATGTACATATTTGGAATCGTTCTCCGCTGGGTTTCGCCTGGAGGATACGTCCCGTGGAGCGAGGATGCCGTAGGAGCTTTCAAGTCTTTACTGCTCCCCGCCATCGCAATAGCCCTTCCGTCAATTGCCTCGATTATCAGGTATACGAGAAATTCCGTAATGGATCAGATGAAGAGCGACTATGTGCAGCTGGCCCTGTCTAAGGGTTTGAACATAAACTCAGTGTTGTACAAGCATGTGCTGAAGAACTCTCTAATTCCGATCGTTACAGTCCTCGGTATGATAGCGGCAAACATTCTTGGAGGCTCGATAGTGATCGAACAGGTTTTCACGCTTCCAGGTCTTGGAAGACTGTTGATCAATGCGATCTCAACCCGTGACCTACCTCTCGTCCAGGGGATGGTACTGTACATTGCGTTTATAATTGTGATCATCAACTTCCTGATCGACATTGTCTATACCGTAATCGACCCTCGAATCAGATTGGGCGCATGAGGATAGTATGGACAAGAGAAGCATAAATCTCAGAATTGGAATTGTATTGATATCTCTTCTGTTCTCAATGATGATTGTGAGTTTGTTTTACACCCCGTTTTCAGTAACGGAAATCAATAGGGAAGAGCGTTTTTCACCTCCGTCAGTCCGCCATCTTCTGGGTACAGACAATTTCGGAAGAGATGTGCTTAGCAGGATCATGAAAGCTTCTCAGACTGCTTTTTTTGTAGGATTGGTTGCCGTTTCTATCGGAACTCTCTTTGGAGTAACGATCGGTGCCGTGTCAGGTTATTTCGGAGGAATTGTCGATGAGATAATCATGAGATTCATCGATGCAATGATGGCCTTCCCCAGCATTCTCCTTGCGTTGATGTTTGTTTCAGTCTTTGGGGTGGGTCTGAGAAACACGATCGTCGCAATAGGTATCATGTCGATTCCTTCATTTGCCAGGATCACAAGGAGTGGCTTCGTTCAGTATAAAGAGCTGGATTACGTAAGAAGTGCAAAGGTAAGAGGAGTTTCAAACCTCCGTATTATGTTAAGACACATTTTGCCTAATGTACTTTCCCCAATTGTTGTCGCAGCATCTATGGGTTTTTCAAATGCAGTTCTGGCCGAAGCGGCGCTCAGTTATCTTGGACTTGGAATCCAGCCGCCCAATCCCAGCTGGGGAAGAATGCTGAGTGAGTCTCAGGTCTTCATAACCGTCAGCCCCTGGTACGCGATAGCACCAGGAATCTTTATTACCCTACTTGTGCTGGGATTCAATTTTCTCGGAGATGGGATTCGGGACATGAGAGAGAAGAGAAAATAGGTGAGAACATATGCGAACTGAAAAAGAGCCTCTGTTAGATATCAAAGATCTCAAAATCGCCTTCGACTCTACAGAAGGGATGCTCTACGCAGTGAAGGGCATATCTCTGGAGGTGCTGGAGAAGGAGATAATCGGGATCGTTGGAGAATCTGGATGCGGAAAGACAGTGACAGCTCTTTCGATAATGAGGTTGCTTCCAGGCAATTCGCACGTGACAGGAAGTCTCTTCTTCTCAGGAACCGATCTGCTCTCTCTCAATGAGGAGAAAATCAGGCGAATACGTGGCAAGGATATCTCGATGATCTTTCAGGAGACACTTTCATCGCTCAATCCTCTACTGAAGGTCGGGTGGCAAATCGAGGAGAACCTTAAGATGCACACTTCTCTTGACAAGGAAGAGCGATTCTCAAGGGTCCTTGAGATCATGAAAGGTGTCGATCTTCCTGATCCAGAAAGGACATATGGCAAGTACCCTCACGAACTGTCGGGCGGTATGAGGCAGAGAATAGCTATAGCCATAGCCATTGTCTGCAATCCAAAACTGATAATCGCAGATGAGCCGACTACTTCTTTGGACGTAACAATACAGGCACAGATACTGGAGCTGTTAAGAGAGATAAATCGTGAGAGAAACTCCTCAATGATTTTTATTTCGCATAATCTAGGAGTAGTTCGGGAGATCTGCTCGATGGTTTACGTTATGTATGCCGGGCACATCGTTGAGAAAGCACCTGTCGATAAGCTCTTCACAGATCCTGCCCATCCCTACACAATGGGCCTCATAAAAGCCATACCTAAGAGAGACTCAAAAGGCAAGGAGCTCTTCGACATTCGAGGCCGGGTGCCGTCAATAGCAGACATGATTTACGGTTGCCCATTTGAGCCAAGATGTGACTACGCTGTCGAAAAATGTAAGAGAGAGTTCCCCGGCTTCAAAAAGATGGACAATGATCACGAAGCGAGATGCTTCCTTGCTGGAGAGATTTGATGAAGAGAGGTATTCTGGAGATTCATAACCTTAGAAAACATTACAGGCTGAGAAGAACCCGATTGCTGAAGAAGCCGGGCTCGATCAAGGCACTTAACGGAGTTTCCTTAAGTATTTCTGAAGGAGAATCTTTCGGACTTGTAGGTGAGTCCGGCTGTGGAAAATCAACGGCCGCCTATACAATCGTGGGGCTACTAAAACCGACGGAGGGGAGGATCCTCTTCAAAGGCGACGACGTTACTTCGCTGAAGAGAGATCAAAAACGTGAATTCAGAAAGAAGGTTCAGCTAATCTTTCAAGACATTTCAGGATCCTTGAATCCAAAAGGAACAGTCGAGTGGATACTGAGAGAACCTTTGAGAGCAATGGGAATGCAAAAAAGAGAGATCAAAGAGCTGATTTTGGAGAGCATGAACCTTGTGGGACTTGACAAGGATCTCTTGGGAAGATTCCCTCACGAGCTTTCTGGAGGTCAAAAACAGCGCGTAGGAATCATGAACGCGTTAATTCTTAATCCAGAAGTCGTAATAGCCGATGAGCCGGTTTCTTCGCTCGATGTCTCTATCCAGGCACAAATGCTTAACCTTATGAAAGACCTTCAGGAGAGGCTTTCTCTGACCTATCTCTTCATTTCCCATGATTTAAACGTTGTTCATTACTTCTGCGACAGAATAGCCGTCATGTATCTTGGCGAAATCGTTGAGCTCTCCGAATCTGAAGAACTCTACACATCACCGCTTCACCCATATACTCAGTCCCTCCTTTCGGCAATTCCCGGTGAAACCGATCATAAGCTCGAAAGAATAATACTTGAAGGTGATGCTCCCAGTCCCTTGAACCCACCAACTGGATGCTTCTTTCACCCCAGATGTTTCAGGAGAATGGCGATTTGTTCGAGTGTGAAGCCGCAAAGGACCGAGGTAACGAAAGATCATTTTGTAAGCTGTCACCTTTATGAGCGTTCGACTCTCCTAATACCGTAACCCGAGGTGTTTTTTGACCGGCATCGCTTTAAGGAGCACGAATCAATTCTTTCATCCGATCTTCTTGAGTAAATACATACTGAACACATAAAGACAGCTTGCCATCACAGCCAGTGAGACAAAAGCAACTCCAAACGAGATTGTGTCAGCGATTCTTCCGAAAATTGGGAAGAAAATTATCATTACTAAGCTATACATCATACTTGCAAAGGATATTATCGTTGCCCTGCTCCTGGATGGAATCAGCTTATTTATGTAGTCGTTGCCTGCTACGAACAGCATAGCTTCAATCATAGTTACAACCATGAAGAAAGGTAACTTGTTCGAGCAAAGAGCCACACCCCACATGGATGCGACGGAAACAAGAGGCAGTATGATCAGGACTTTCTTCTCCTTCAGCAGATGAGATAACCTCTGAACCTTCATGGCCACTAAACCGGCAAGAAACGACCCGGCTGCAAGGTATATGCCAATCTGAAACTCCGTGCGGCCAAGTCCTTTCCAGTAGTTTTGAATGTAAAAGAATATGCAGGCGCTGAATGCCAATATAGTCTGAACAAAAAAGATAAGAAATGCAACCTTCTTATCTCTAGCGATTATTGAGAAGCTATCAACAATCTGCTTCAAGAAGCCCCGGAAGGTCTTTGAGTTACGGCTCACCGATTCGAGGATTGGTGGTTCTGTGAACGAAAGAGAATAGACCGCCGAAAATGTGATGATCCCGGCGGAAACCCAAAATGCATAGTGGTAATTGTACGTTCCCAGGAACCCGCCGATTAGAAGCGCCGCAACTGAAGACACTTGAAATATAGCCTCCTGCCTCCCAAGAACCGATATGAAATTGTCTTCTTTTTTCAGATATTTGAGAGAGTCATAAACAAGAGCCTCTCCAGAACCCGATTCCAAGTTATACGAAAGTGCAGCGAGTATCATGAATAGTGCGAAATGAAGGAAGTTCCTAGAGCCGATCAATACTAGAATGCTTACAAGAGATAGACACCTCCCGATGGTTCTGCTGAGCTTTCTTCCGAACAAGTCTGCTACAGACCCTGTAGGGACCTCCATCGTCAAAGAGGTCACGTGGAATATTCCTTCAAGGAAACCGATCTGCGTCAAACTCATTCCCCTGGAGGCCATGTATATCATCCATAGACCGCTCGACAGTCTCATGTTCATAAGGAAAGAGAATAGGTAATTTTTCTTTATGTTGCTTTTCATGCGCTCAACCATATTATTCATACGATTTCTCCCAAAAGAAAGAGGCCGTGACGCTCGTCACGGCCTCTTGATTCACAGCAAAGATTTCAGAGCAATCCAGGCTCGACGAGGTAGCATTCACCCACGGAATCCAAAAATCCGCCCAAGATAGCTCTTCTATAAGCCTGAATAACTTCTAGCATGTGGGTTTGCTCCTTCTCCTGGATTGAGTTAGGAATATTATATATCAAATAGGCTCATAAAAAAGTTTTCAATGCGGATGAGGCATTTCTCGTTATTCTCCGGGTTCTCCAGCTGTCAGAAAATCCCCATCGGCGCCGAGCTCTCAATCTTCCTCCTCAGAATTATGAAGGAAAGTTTTTGCGCTTCTCCTGAAGTTCGACTCATCATAGGAGTCCGCAAGAATCTCTTTTGTACGATCAAAGGAGTCGATATCAATCTCCTCTGAATACTCGAAGCTTTTAAGCATACCTTCTTCAATGGTGAGAATCTTTTCCCCGTGTTCTGCAATGAACTGCCTGTCGTGGCTAATGAAGAAAAACCCTCCTGCGAAGTCGTTGAGAAGTCTGTCAAGTACTTCTAGAGATTCAATATCCAAATGATTGGTTGGCTCGTCCATAAAGATGAACTCAACCTTTGAAAGAAGGGATTTCAGTAAGGCAAGCCTCATCAACTCTCCGTAGCTCATCTTTTTAATCTCCGAGAAAGCCTTCTCTCCCTTGAGACCGATATTGGCCAGGTGACTTCTGACGGTGGTCTCTTCCAGTCCAAGGTCGGCGATTTCTTCATAGGGAGTTCCTCTTTCGAAGAGTTCTGCGACATTCTGTGGAATGTACATCCAGTTTACACTATCGTTTCTGTACATTCTGCCACTCGATGGTTCCAGAATCCCTACCAGGCATTTCATCAGAGTTGTTTTCCCCGAACCATTCGGCCCTATGAGACCAACTCTATCGGAAGTATCTATGTTAACAGAGGCCTCCCTTATGACTTCATTTTCTTCGTAAGAGAACGAGAGGCCCTCCACCATGACCATTTTTCTGTTCGGAACTCCATATTTAGGAATCCTGACAGTAACAGGCTTCTCAACAAACGGTTTTTCGCACTCCAGTTCACCGATCAGTCTTTCGGTCCTTTTCTGTACAGCTAGCGCACGTCTGGCTAGTTTAGCCGCCATATGTCCTTCATGGCCTTTATCGCTTGCGAATCTCTTTGAAGCCTCTCTTGAATCTGACCAGCTCTTCCTCCTCGACGCATCGAGTTCAAGTTGACGTATCTTCTTACTTATCTCTTCACTTTTCTTCTGCCTTGAGAGGAAATCACTTTTCAGATGCGCCAGCATCTCAGAATAGCCGCCTCGAACTCCTATTGCCTCTCCTCTTTTCAGATAGATCGTCTTGTGAGCGACTCTGTCGATGAATCTCCTGTCATGACTTACAACAATAACTCCAACACCCCTCTCGCTTAGTGAGGTTATGATCTCTTCAAGTCTTAAGGTCATTTCTATGTCGAGATGGTTTGTCGGCTCGTCCAGCAAGAAAAGATTCGAACCGGAGAGAACTCCCCTGACAAGGGAGAGAATTCTCTTCTGCCCATGGGAGAAATTCATGTACGGGAAATCCAGATTGTCAACATTGATGCCAAACTCATTTAGAAATGAAGAAATCTTTGCTTCGAACTCGAATCCCCCAACATTATGAAATTCATTTATGAGTTCCGCATAGGTCATAGGATCATTTACAGAGCTGCCCAATTTCTCGTAGATGTCGAAGAGCTCTTTTTTCGCCCCCAGTAGATACTCCTTCACTGTCCCATAAAAGTCTGCGATCTCCTGGTTAACAAGAAGCGGGTCGATACCTTGCTCTATAGTTATTTTTCCTTCCGAGGGAGTGATTTCACCTTTGATGGATTTCAGGAGAGTCGACTTGCCGGCACCGTTTGCCCCGGTGACAGCCAAAATCTCTCCTGCAGCGAGATCGAGACTGACTTTCTTAAGAACGTCTACGCTTCCAAAGGAAATTGAAAGATTGTGTATTTGAAGCAAATTGATCACCTCCAGTAAGGCTAGAAGCTCAAAGTTTTTTGAATTGAACGGCTAAACAGGATTGAGGTCTTTCGATGTTTTTTTGAGGAAGTATTCAGTTTTGTAGATTAAAGAAGTCTATTCTTCATTTCAGCACCTACTGGTTTGCGATCAGTAATTTATAACACATAGATCAAGGCCAAGTCAAACTCATTATCGAGTTGAGCATGATGCACTACCAACAAGTACTACGTTTTAGTTTGATTGTGAACTTGCGCAGCGATGGAAAGCAAAAGCAAGTTCTAGTTAGATTATGATCTTCAGAATGTTTCTGCCGTCAACATAGGAGTATTCGGCTTTCTTGGAAAACCTCTTTATTAAGTAGATACCCATTCCACCTTGCTGCAGAAGCTCGATGTTCTCAAGATTTGGATCATCCACCTCAAGTGGATTGAACTCTCTTGAAGTGTCTTCGATTGTAATTACTACTTCATTTTCCCCGATAGCGAGACTGACTGATATAAGATCTTCTTCAGTAAGCTGGCCGTGCTTAACGATATTAGAGCAAGCCTCAATTACTATCAAGCCAGCTCTGAAACCGGTTTCATTGTCCATGCACCTTCTTACTATCTCCGAGACTTTAGCCGAGAAAGCATCGATTTTGCCCATTTCGGGTCTAACGTTGAAATTGTACTTCTTCTCACCCATCTCTCAACACGAATTCTTGATGACTTCTTCAAGGCTACAATCCTTTACAACAAAGAGCCTATCGAGCCTCAGAGTATTAAGCAGCTTCTTTATCTCTTTAGACAGATTTATCAAGACGAGATCACTATCTTCAGCAGCAACTGTCTTGTAGATGCTTATCAAAGCGGCAATGCCCATAGAGTCAATGAATTCGATGTTGGTCCCATCGACGATCACTGACGAACAGCTTTTGAGATCGACTGTCTCTTGCCATTTTCTGAACCTCGCCGATGTCTCTCCTGTGATTCTCGCTCTTTCCAAGAGGGAAATTACTCCGATCTTATTCTCCATCATCTTCAGTTCAAACATCTTACACTCTGCTCCTCGTTTTCATAGATTTCCGGACCATCTGACGTTCTTACTAGAACTCTATGAGCAGCGCCGTAATATCATCTTCAGCCAACACACTTCCTTTGAAGCTATCAAATGAGGTCTTAAGACGCTCAGATGTTTCCTCAATGTCTATATTCGCACAACTCGCAAAGAGATCTCTTAGTCTGCTCTCACCATACATCTCACCTTTTTCGTTCGACAACTCAATCAATCCGTCTGTATACACCAGAAGACGATCTCCCTTTAATAACGGCACTCTCGACACTTCTCCGCGAACCATGTTCATACCAATCAGGCTTTCTCTCCTATCATCAAGCAGTTCAACAGAGCCCTTTCTAAGAATCATCGGCGAGGGGTGGCCCGCATTTGCCAGAAGAGCAAAGCCTTCTAGATCAACAACTACGGCGATAATAGTAAAGAATAGATTGAACCTCTCAAACACGAAGTTCTTGTCGAGCTCTTTCATGAAGCTGCTCAGGTCGAAATCTATGTCGTTAATACCGGATCTGAAATCTTCAATGAACCGGTGCACCATAACCGATAGCATTGCAGCATTTACTCCATGTCCGGACATATCCGCTAAATAAACGAAGAAACGGTTTTCGTTCAACCTAAACACATCGAATATATCGCCGCCAACTCTGTAGGAAGGTTCGTAGATCCATCTGACAGCAAGTCCTTGTGGATCGCTTTTTGGTACAAGCGCGTTTTGTATCTTTCCCGCCGCAAGAACATCACTCTCAAGATTGTCTACAGCTATTCTCAGGGACTTTATCAACTCGTGTAACTTCAACTGAGTATTCACTCTAAGTAAAACCTCTTCGGGAAGAAAGGGTTTTGAGATGAAATCAACGGCCTCCGAACTGAGAGCAGTAAGTTTGCTCTGCCTGTCGGAAGAGCCGGTAAGTACGATTACTGGAATAGACCGCAGCTCTTCACTAGACTTGAGCTCAGTCAGAATATCCAGTCCATTATAGTCGGGCAGCATAAGATCCAGCAAGATCATATCAGGCTTGTCTCTTGACAGTGAAGACAACGCAGACCTACCATCGGGGCTTTCGATCACATCGTGTCTATCCCTGACAAGTATTGATTTTAGAAGCACTCTAACCGAACTGTCGTCATCCACCACCAATATCCTGCTCACCTCACCACTCCTATTCGAAATAACGCAGAGCTTCAGCAGGTTCTATTCTTGAGGCCGAATAACTGGGAATAATCGTAGACACAAGTGAAGCAAAATAGAATATCAGGGTCATGGCAGCAAGCTGATTCCACGGAATATACAGTTTCATGCCTTCCATCAATGGAGAAGCGTAGATCTCTATACTTGTAAGAGTGCCGGTTACAATTCCGAGAACAATACCAACAATCGCGATAAATGAACTTTCCAAGAGAAAGGAGGAGAACACCATCTTCTTCGTAAATCCAATTGCCTTAAGCATTCCGATTATTCGCTTTCTTTCGTGAAGAGCCTTGAACATAATGATCGCGATTCCTACGATCCCGACTAGCATCCCGAAGTAAAGGAAAGATCTGAGAATGTTGACTGTTCCTTCCAGCATATTGGATGTTAAATTGATTATGTCGTCAACATAAAGGAGGAAGAGGCTCCTAGATTCGATCTTACTCTGCAGGGTGTCGAAGTTCTCTTTCTTCTGATCCGGAGAAGTGCCTGCAAGGTTGAAAAGTAAGTATCTCTCTGCAGCACTTCCTGCTAACTCGCTAGGAACATTTCCTGCATAGATTAGGAGTCCATTGAGGAAGGAGATAGTATTTTCCGGAATTGTAGCGATTACTTCCAAATAAACAGGACTGGTGTCAATCGACTCTGACGAAACCCCTCTTCTCAACAACCCGCCAATACCTTGACCGGAATCTCCCTGATCGACTAACCCTCTGAGTTCCAGAGTATCTCCAGGAACAACATCCGGCAAAACGCTATTAGACACTATTACAGTACCGGGATTACTACGCAAGTAATCCCAAAGCTCTTCACCGCTTGATATGTCTAGGTCCTCATCGTAAAGAATATCGGTCAATCTGCTATTGTCTATGAAAAGGTCGTCAACTAGATATATCTGTTCAAGTCCAAAGCTATCCTCTTTTCTCACAGCTACGTTCATACCCGCCACGGTCGAGATCTCTCTCACTTCAGGCTGTGACTGAAGTTCAGTGAAGGAGATGGTTCTCTCTCCTGTAAGCGAGAAGGCGCCAGCATCAAAACCAGTGAAAACCGCGTCCCTGCTTCTTATAAGCATTTGCTCCATCGAGTAAGGTATTACAGAGATAAGCGTAATCACGAAAATCACAACCGCAAACATGGCAATGGTAAGACCTGTCCTCATGCGATTCCTGGAAGAAAAGGCTATCGAAATCTTGAATACTGGTGCGGCAGCTCTCGCCTTTTGGAACAACTTATTCAGGAGAAACTCGAAAGTCTTTAGATTATAGACAATCAGGAAAAGACCGGCGAAAAGAATCGCAGCCCCTTTTGCAACCGTTAGATAGATGGAAGAACCGCTGGAAGCTATTAATGAAAAAGAGTTACTGACCATTGTAAACGCTATGACCGCAATGGAGAAGAGCGACTCGATTAACCTCTTGTTTCTCGCTGGAATAGCAATCGGTATTAGCAGACCTGTCAATACGACACCCGTAAAAAAGCCGTTTGCATTACCTATAGAGTAGGCGCTATATGCAACTACTATTGACAAGAGAACTCCAACTGAAGCTATGATATTCAGTAAGAGTCTTTGGCGCTCGTCCAGTTCTTCGGGAATATTCCTTACGGCGGTAACTATATTTGTTCGCGAAATTTTCCTTCCCGTATATAAAATTATTACCAATGGAATGATCAATCCAAGGAGAAACCCATAAGCAATCGAATCGGTACGCACAAAAAAGGCAAACGAGCTCTGCATGGAATCAAATGCGATGTTCGCTCCTTCAATGGGAATAAGCGTTACGATATCTTCGGAAAGACTCACAAAACTTCCCAGAGTAAACCTTGCGATAGCCAAACCAGCGAGCACACCAATTGCTGAAGATATTATCGAGTAGAAGAATCCTTCATAGAAAATGGTTCTTGAGACCCTTTTTCTCGAATAGCCTATCGCTCTGAGAGTTCCAAGCTCGGTTCTTCTCTCTTGTGCCAGCATCAAATATATATTTGTCAGAAGAAGCGCTCCTGCGAATATTGCGAAAACGCTTAACATAAGGAATAGAAGACCGATATTGCCTTGATCAACCATCCTGATAGAATCCCTCTTTACCTCTCTAACAGCAAACTCTTCGCCGGCCACCTCTCTTATCGCTACCACAACATCATCAGTATGCCTCTCCCCCTTTAAGAAATCACCGCGATTGGATACAAGCAAAGCGTTGAAATAATCATCCACACCGATTTTCAAAACCTCTCTCGCGACTTCAACATCCATAAGCATAGTGAATGCGTTTGGCCGTTGATTCTCTATCTGATAATTAAAAACACCGTTACCTTCAACAATGTCAATAATTTTCACTTGTGGAAGAGGAATCCAGAAGAGCAACCTCTGTCCAGGATCCGCAAGGATTTCGATCTCGTCTCCAACCGACACACTTAATGAATCAGCGAGCTCTCGGTTTATTATGACGCCGGGTACACCATCCGTTAGGGGAGGAATCGCTGGATCGATACCGGAAGCGTCGGGCCACTTTGACAAATGATCGAACAAGACTCCTATGATGGTGACCTCCATACTCTGACCGGTTTGACTTCTTGCGTTACCCGGGAGACCCGCTGAAACAGTCCTGCTGAGAATGGGAAGAACACCGTCAACCTGTTCATTTCTGGACAGTGAATCGACAAGAGCCTCTATCTTGAAGTTTGGGATGAACTCTTTTACGACGTTCTGATTATCTGAAGGAATGTAGACCAATTCATCTACCTCACCATGAGTTCTCTCGATCTGACTAAACAAAAACTTCTGAAAGGAATCGTTCATGGCCATGGAACCCATTATCAGTGCCGTTCCTATCAATGATCCCATTATTACGAGGAAAGTATCGGATTTTCTTCTGTAGACGTTCCTGTAACCTATTTTGAAGATTATTGGATTCATTATCATGGAGACAATGGTTGCAATTACAGCAATCCCCGTAAAAAGACTCACTATCTGTATTAGCACTCTTCCACCTTCAATTCATTATTCTCTTCAATCTTCAGAATGTGACCGCTGTCCATATGGAGAATCCTGTTGGAATAATCGGAGACTCTTTCATCGTGGGTTACAATAACGAAAGTCTGATTAAGAGTTTGGTTCAGCTCAGTTATAAGATTCATAAGGTCGCCGCTGGTTTTCGTATCGAGGGCTCCGGTGGGTTCGTCGGCCCACACGATTGCAGGTTTATGAACAAGTGCTCTTGCAATGGAAACTCTCTGTCGCTCACCACCGCTTAGTCGAGAAGGCAGATAATGCTCTCGCTCCATGAGATTCACTTTTGCGAGAATCTCCATAGCGGCTTCTCGAGCCTTTTTTTGGTTGCTTCCCATTGTAAGCATGGCAAGCTCGACGTTCTCGACCGCATTCAGTACTGGTATAAGATTGTAGAACTGAAAAACGAATCCCATGTTCATTGCCCTGAATCGAGTCTTTTCGTCGTCCTTCAGTGAATGAAGATCCACACCTCTAATCATGACTTTCCCTTCAGTCGGGGTATCAATTCCTGAAAGGCAGTTCAGAAGCGTACTCTTTCCACAACCAGATGGTCCGAGAATCGACAGTATCTCCCCCTCGTAGATATCGAAGGATACACCCTTCAAAGCCTCAACCGAAATCTCACCTGACCTATAAGTTTTACTAACGTTTCTAACTTCAACAAACGCCATTTCGAACCTCCTTTCAGTAAGCGAAAGATCATTTCTACAAAGTAATATCGTCCACAGCTTTTCTTATCTCATTATTGAGCTTCTGTATTGTCTTCTCAAGACTTGAAAAGGCCTTTCTAGACAAAGCAACAATTATCCCTGAAGCACAGTAGGAGAATACACCGGCCGCAACTTCTGTCCTCCTCTGAACCAGTACCGATGAAAGCATTACTGCAAGAGGAAAAAGCGGTGCGGCATAGGCAGAGAATATGTACAGCTTTCTCTGTAGCTCTGATGGTTTTCTTAGCTTCTCTTCGAGAGAAAGCACAACTTCTTTAAGCTTCTTCAGATTCTCGGAATCGATTATCTTGCCTTTCGTACTTTCGTTAAAGGTATCGGTAAGAGTTAGTACACTGTGAACATCTTCTAGAAAGGCAGAGATCTTCTTGGAGCGACCACCCCCCGGTACTCCCATTATAATCAAGTAGTCGAAAACGATTACTAGCGGAAGAAAGAAAAAAATGGGCTGCGTATAAGTGCCCTCGGCGAAATTGAGTATAAAAAGAATTGCAGTAGCTACCAAATAGTAAACCGTCAACTTTTTCATCAATCCATTTCCGGCAGTTTCTCCACCATCACTGAGGACGCGGAGACTCTTACTTTACATTCGTCAATCTCCTCAACCCAGTCTATCGGTATGAGCTTTTTCGACTTGGAGCCAAAACCACCATATTCGGAAACTAAATGAGTTATCTTCCCTTCGTCATTCAGGACGAAGCTTCTTAACCTTCCAATCGTCTTTTCCTCAGCACTAACTATATCACAACCTGGTTCGAGTGACTTAGTATCTTTGGGAACGTTTATCGAAGTGTTGAGGGGCGGAAGAGGATAAAGCTCTGCATAATCACCTACCGGTCTGAGCCAGTATACCGGAGTAACCCCGCTTTCCAAGTTATCAATCTCCTCTCCGGTCACAAAGAATGTCTCCTCGTAATCCTGCAGAGTTTCAACATCCTTCGATTCAATTTTCAACCTAACCTCATCGGGAGCCGCAAAAAAGATAGTCGTTATCGGCACGAGCTTTGCCACTCTATTGAAGATACCTTTCTCTATTACGACATGAGTGACTTCATTGTTCTTGGGATGAATAACAACCCGGATGACTTTCCCGAGGTCTTTTCCATCGGAAGAAATGGCTTTTGCACCCCATCTAATTCTGTTTTCCATAGGTTCACCCCCTTAAAACAAGTTTATCACGTAGGGCATGCTCTACCACAAAGACAATTGGTTATATGACTGCAGAAAACTGGAACGAGTTGTAAAATATAGTGGCTGAATGGTCAAGAATAGAGAGAAATACTGATCCTGGTCAAGGCACTTCGCTGAAGGAATAATCAAAACCGAGAGGAGGAAGTTCGTCTCTACGATTTGGATATGATGGACAATGAGCTATATGAGCCCATTTAAGCTTTTCTGGATATTCGTCAAAGTTAGCACGTTCACCATAGGTGGTGGATACGCGATGATCCCCGTCATCAAAGAATTCATTGTTGATAAGTACAAGATTATGCAAAACGATGAATTTCTTGATGTTATTGTTACTGCTCAGACAGTACCCGGTGTAATTGCAATCAACACCGCGATGATACTGGGGAGCAGACTGTCCGGATTCTGGGGTGCATTTTTCGCGGTTCTTGGAGCTTCGTTAACTCCATTCATAATAATACTGGTTATCGCAAGCTTCTTCACTGATTTCGTTGATCTACCTGTTTTCAAGGGCTTCTTTGCCGGAGCAAGGGTCGGAGTAACCGTCATACTGGCCAATCTTTCTTTCCAGTTGCTGAGGAGAAGTCTCAAGAGATATATGATACTGGCGGTTATTACCGCGGGGACAATTGCAATTGTCCTTCTCAATTTATCTTCGATCTGGGTCCTGCTAGTCTGCTCTATGCTGATCTACTTCATAGACAAGCGGAGGACGCAATGATCTTAATAAACCTGTTCTGGGCCTTCTTCAAAATCGGTCTTCTTGCCTTCGGGGGTGGTTACGGTGCTCTCAGCCTCATTCAGGATCAAATAGTTAACATAAACAAATGGATTGAACTTGATGAATTTCTCACTCTTATTTCTATCTCTCAGATGACCCCTGGGCCGATATCAATCAATTCTGCTACCTTCATTGGGTATCAAATTGCCGGAATACCAGGATCGATATTCTCTACAGTTGGAGTAGTTCTTCCAAGTGTGTTCTGGATCTTCTTGATATTGAAAATCCTGAAAGTTGTGTCTAAGTGGATCGATACAGTGGAAGTATTCAATGCACTACGTCTGGGCATAATCGCGCTGATTCTTTCGGCGACTTTCAGAATTGGGATTGAATCTATCAATAGTATTTTTGCACTCATTCTTGGCATTGCTGCTTTTTACATCCTCTATAAGTTTAAACCTTCAGTTATCTGGATTGTTCTTGGAACAGGTTTGATGGGTGTTATCATGAGCTTGTTCCTTCCCCTATAAACCTTATATTATTCGGTTTCTGAGCCACACATGTGCAATAGAGTCAAGAAACAATTCATTCTTTTGATTGCAAAAATTGAATTTTTCATTCGCATGAGTAATTTGATCAATTTATTCCTGATCTAGCAACGACTCCACTTGGATAATTAAGAGGATTCAAATGAACATATTGATTGAAACTAGTTAATACTTCAATCGTATGATTCCACGATTAGATCTTGAGAATCTGCCATTATAACCATCTATAGACCGTCAATAACGATTATCATCTCTATGCTTTCTCTTGATAAGTTTTAGAAATCAGCTGAACATGATCTACAATAGACTTGTAATCATAGTTGATGGAAGGGTTCTAGATCCATGGATCATCGAGTGACCTATTCTTTTCAACTGATTCTTGACAATATGAGAACTAAGTATCTGAGAATTGAAGCAGTTAATGTACGGATTATTGCTCAAACACTTGACCGAGGGGGTGCATTGTATGTGGAAGATACCTGAAGAAGACGAGCATTAGCAACGGTGAATCGAGAAGGTAAAAAGGAAGTTGACTGATTTGGAGGTGTACTGGATGAAGAAGATTGTTGCGATCATTCTGTTGGGTTTAGTTGCTTTTGGTAGTGTTGCCTTTGCAGGGCCGGGACTCTGGAAGATCCCCGAAGACGAAATTTCCGTCTGTGGTGGACCGGGTCTATGGAAGATTCCTGAAGGT
>NZ_DIMV01000019.1:3889-6558 GCF_002425715.1 Mesotoga sp. UBA5557 | reverse complement strand
ACACTCCCCACCGCAAGCGGTCCCCCCCGCTCGAGCGGGGATTTAAGATCAATAACAGAAGTGCGGTTCATCGTTGACACTCCGTGTCCAGGGTCTTCATTAGAAGCCGCGAGATGATGAGATCCAGAGAATATGATGTGGGTAATGATGATCCGCTCAAGCGGAGTGTCTATGGCTAAATGATTTGGGACGAAGGACCAAGGACTGATTTTGATCATACGGAATTGAGAGCGGAAGAGGTCGTAAATTTACACTCGAGAGGTAGCAAAAAAAGTAGAGGCAAGAAGCTTTCTAAGTTCAGCGTTTCCTGGATTATATTGATCTCGATTTTCACACCTCTGACCTCTAGCTTGATATTGATCTCATCCTAGGACGGTTTTTTCCAGCATCCATCGAATCTTCTGCCCGCTATTTGGAGCTGGAGGCCCGAATTCTTAAGATGAACACAGATCTTGATTCTTGAAGGTAATCGTAACACTGCTGATTGTTAAGGAGGAAGGAAAATGATCAAAAGGATTCTAGTAAGTGCGGTTCTAATTGCATCCGTTCTATCTTTCGCGTCGATTGATATCGCGAAGCAGTACTTAGACAGTTTCTTCAACGGGAAGTTTCCCGAAGCTTATGAGTTGCAGAATGCCGAGATGAAGAAGGCGCAGCCGCTTTCGGCTATGAGAAATCTCAGAGGGCAACTGCAGATGCAGGTTGGAGATTTCGTCCAGATCCTAAATATCAGCGAAGTACCTCAAGGCGATCTTGTGTCCTACATATTCGCCTCAGAATTCAAGGCGGGAGTATTCGATGTGATAATTACTCTGGATGCCGAGAAAAAGGTCGCGGGATTCTTCATAAGACCATCTTCTTACGTAGAGCCTGAAACGGAGAGCATAATGATTGAAACAGGAAATGAAGTAGTTGACACCTATCTAAAGGGATTCTTCTCCGGAGAATTCGAGAATATCTTCGAGCTTCAGAATGAACAGGTGAAGGCGAGTCTTACTCCTGAAGCGCTAAGCGGAGCATACGCGAATATTGTTGGCATGGCCGGGGAATTCCAAGAAGTTCTGAATCTGGAATCATCAACGAATGACGGTATGATCTCCTTTGTTCTTACATGCAGGTTTGCAAATGGAATCTTCGACATCACTGTCACTCTCGACAGCGACGAGAAGGTGGCAGGCTTCTATTTCCGTCAGTCAGCATATTCCGAAAGGGAGTTGCCTGAATATGCCGACCCATCAGCGTATACGGAACAAGATATTACTGTAGGCAAGGAACCATATTATCTTCCGGCAAAACTGATGGTTCCTAACGATCTGGAAACGTATCCGTTGGTAATCATCTTGCAGGGATCGGGAACACACGATATCGATGGCACTCTGGGCCCGAACAAGCCTTACAGAGACATCGCGGTGGGACTCGCATCGAAGGGAATTGCGACGCTCAGATATCCGAAGAAGTACCTGGTCTACCCGGATAAAGTAGATGAAATCGGAACCACTGCAGAAGCGGAATACGTAGACGACGCTCTGGTCGTCATCGAACAGATGAAGTCAATTCCCCTATTCAGCGGGATCTACCTCGCCGGACACTCCATGGGCGGAATGGTTGCTCCATGGATTGCTGAAGAGGCTGGAGTCGATGGCGTGATAGTTCTTGCCGGTTCTCCCGTTAAACTTGCCCAGATAAGTCTGGATCAGAATCTCGATCTGGCCGGCGACCAAATGACTGAAGAACAGAAAGCTCAGACAATCGAGTTCTTCAATCAGTTATTGAATGGAGAAATCCCGGAAGAAACGGAGCTGGCCCCCGGACTTACGGCAGGCTATTACTATAGCCTGGACAGATATTTCTGCATGCCTGTTCTTGAAGAGACAGAACTTCCTGTGCTGATCGCTAATGCCGAACTGGATTTTCAGAGCCCCAAACAGTACTTCGACGTCTTCGTTGAGGAGCTTGGAGATAGGCCAAATATCACACTTAAATTGTTTGAAGGCCTAAATCATCTCTTCATGCAAACAGACGGAAAGATAAAGAGCGTTGAAGAATACAGCAGGCCGGGTTATGTCTCGGTTGAATTGATTGACCTGATTGTCGAATGGGTTAATGAGTTGGCGTTGGATTGAAGCCGAGGTTGGGGGTTGCAGGTAGGGGGTCGGAAAGAGCGGAATAAGACGCAATGCTGGCGAAGATCGCACCAGGACGCAGTACCCACTTCGCGGGGAAGCGATTCGAAAAGCATCACAGCCCGTCATTCTGACAAAGCTCTTGGTCAGAATCTTGATCCTTGTCGCAGTAAATCTCTCGCCTTCTCGTGAGCGCAGCGAAGGTCTCGACCATGCTCATTCTTGACTGATCTTATCGGTGAACGGGCCTTTTTGGAATGACGGAATCCTAGACGAAGAACCAAGAACCTGGACGCGTAGCGTCGGAACGAAGAACCGCTTTTCTCAGAGGGCGACTCTAGTTTCGGCATAACGACATTTGACGTTCCTTTACTTTAGGGCTTGGAACTTGCAATTGCTCTTTCGAAGGACGGGTTCATGATCTGGGACGAAGGACGAGGACTGCTCTTTACAGCGATCAGCGGGTCCTTGCTCCTAAGCGTACAGCGGTTCTTATGCTTGCAACTTGGAACTGGCAACTTGCAACTGCTCTTTCGAAGGACGGGT
>NZ_DIMV01000019.1:0-3854 GCF_002425715.1 Mesotoga sp. UBA5557 | reverse complement strand
GGTTCATGATCTGGGACGAAGGGCCAAGGACGGATCTGGCTCAAGCATGACATTTAATAGAGTGTGCGAAGGCGAACTGACCTAGTAGTGTTTGTGCTGTTGCAAGCAACGAAACTCGGAAAAGCCGTACAGAAGGTGATAATGTGTGGTTTGACATCGATATAAGATCCCCATTGCCGATCTACGATCAAATCAAGAGGGGGGTGAGGGAAGAGATCCTCAAGGAGAAACTTAAGGAGGGAGATCCTCTTCCCTCAATTCGTGAAATGGCTTCTCAAATCAGGGTTAATCCTAACACTGTTGCCAGAGCCTACAGAGAACTCGAGATGGAAGGCTTGATTATGGCAAGACCGGGACTAGGGTATATAGTAGTCAGTGATAGAGATCAGGTTAGAGACTCTGTCTTTGAAAGCCTATCTACTGAGCTTAGGGAGCCCATCCTTCGTTTGAAGAAATCGGGAATTTCTCTGGAAAGGCTCCTGGAGGTGATTGAGAAGATATGGAAAGAAATGAATTAACCCTGGACATACAGAACCTTGAAAAGACTTATAAGGGCAATGTTGAGGCCGTTTGCGGGATCGATGTCAAGCTGGAAAAACAACGAATCTACGCACTGCTTGGTCCAAATGGAGCCGGCAAAACGACAGTTCTGAAATCTATATTAGGATTGATCAATTACTCTGGATCGATACTTGTTCTTGGAAGACCCGTTGATGAGGTCAGAGAAGTGATCTCGTTCGTTCCTGAGGAGAAGAATCTCTACGAGAATCTGAACATAGAAGAAACCCTCAAATTGATTCGCAGAATTTCGAGCAGATTCGATGAAAACCAGGCGCGCAAGTATATCGCACACTACAAACTTCCCTGCACAAAGAAGATTAGAACCTTCTCAAACGGTATGAAGTCAGCGATGTACATCTCATTAGCTCTTTCAGCTGACGCAGACTTCTACATATTGGATGAACCGACATGGGGTCTCGACCCAATCATGCGAGACGACACTCTCGAATTTATAAGAGAAAAGGTGATTGCCGGAAAGACTGTACTGTACACGTCCCATATAATCCCTGAAGTCGAAAAAATCGCAGACGAATTCTTTATTATGATAAACGGGAAGGTTAAGTATTCCGGTGACCTCGACGGAATCAAAGAAAAGTACAGAATCGTAAAGATGCCCTTTGACAAAAAGGAACTCGCCAGTTGTACGGATTGTCTGGCAGCAGCAAAGGAACTTAACAGACTTTCGATAATAGTCGAAAACTCAGAGGCAACTGAGAGGTTTTATAAGACAGATGAAGCAACCATTTCGATTCCTGACCTGGAGGAGTTTTTTCAGATTCTGGTCAGGAGTGAAAACAGAAATTCTCGTTGAGCGCAGGAGGTTAGGATCGTGATCGAGATTAGAAACCTTACGAAGATTTATAGTGGAAGTGTGAAGGCAGTAGATGATGTGAGCCTTACTGTCAAAGAAGGCGAGATTTTTGGCTTTCTCGGACCGAACGGGGCCGGCAAGACCACTACTATCAAGATGATAGTCGGTCTGCTTCAGCCGACATACGGAAGCGTACACATCGACGATATCGATGTCCTAACTTCACCTGTGGAAGCGAAGATGAAGATGGGTTACGTTGCTGACGAACCGCTGGTTATGGAGAAAATCACGGGAGTTCAATATCTTAACTTGATTTCTGACGTGTTCTTGGTTCCTCCGAAGACGCGAGCAGAAAGGGCTTCGAAGCTGCTTCAAAACTTCAAGCTCTCCAATGCCGTGAAAGACCCAGTCTCCACTTATTCTCACGGAATGAGACAGAAGCTGTCTCTTGTTGCAGCCCTCATACACAATCCGGATCTCTGGATCCTTGATGAACCAATAGTCGGTCTAGATCCAGAATCGGCCTTCATTCTCAAGCAGATGATGAGAAATCATGTAAAAGCTGGAAACACGGTCTTTTTCTCTACTCACGTAATGGAAGTAGCTGAGAAAATATGTGACAGGATAGGAATAATCAATAAGGGCAAGCTAGAATTCGTTGGCACCGTTGATCAACTGAGGAAGCTTAGCGGCAGGGGAAGTCTGGAAGAACTCTTCCTGGAGGTGACAGGTAGTGAGACTGAAAATGGTGATTTCTCTTACCTCGACGCTGATTAATTCTCACTACAACATACCCAGGTCCCTATACCACTTCAAGAGAAAGGAAAGGCTATGGGAACCGGCCCTGATAATCGGTGTCATACTCCTACTGGGCTTGACTATCGGACCGCTTTACGGAGGTTTGCTCAACACGATGTACGATCAGTATGAAGCATCCGGACTGAGATCGCTCTTTCTGGCAGGACCTTTCCTGATTGCAAATCTCTTTGGATTCATCTTTGGGATCTTCCTCATGATAAGCACCTTTTTCTTTGGCGACGATATGCGCGTTTTGATACCTTTGCCCCTGAAATCGACAGAAGTACTTATGTCGAAGTTCCTCGTAGTCTTGATGGACCTTATGTTGATCTCGCTTGCTATAATCCTTCCAGCATATATCCTGTATGGCGTGCGATCCTCGGCAGGAATCGGATACTGGATCTTCATGGTGATTGTGTTTCTTTTAAGTCAGGTGTTGCCGATAATGCTTTCCGCAATAATCGTCCTTCCTCTCTCAAGGCTATTTCGATTCAAAAGGCATAGAGATAATATGGTTTATCTCTTGAGTGCACTTATTTTGGTGGGAGTGCTGACCTTCATCTCCATCACCAGCCGCGTAGATCCGAATATGAGCGCCGAGGAATTTGCCAGGATCTTCTCGAGCGAGGATGCGATTCTGAACAAAACAGCCGGAGCGTATCCTCCGACGATACTAGTTACAAAGGCCCTGAGCAGACCCTTCTTTGAGGGATTGTTGTGGCTTCTTGCGTTTATTGGTCTTCACGTGGTTGCTCTGGGAGTCTTTCTCTTCTTCGGCGACAAGTTCTACTACTCGGTTTACTCGAGTCTGCAAGAAAACTTTGCAAAGCGCACCGCACTTAAGGAAGGCGAAATTACAGGCATGATGGGAGTTCAGAACAGCAAGTTCGCGGCACTTCATAGACGTGAATGGTGGTACTTCCTCAAAGTCCCTGCCTTCGCTTTCAACGGATTCGGAAATGTGGTGATCCTTCCGATATTGCTTGTAATCGCTGCCGTGGCCGGTCAAACTGATGAGATCGGGCAGATGATCCAGCAATTTCAGCAGTACAGAGAGCTATTCGTCCCGGTCGGCGCATTGATAGCCGCAGTCTCCGGAGGAATAAACGGGCTCGCCTCCTCCATATTCAGTAGAGAAGGAAAACTAATCCATGAGCTTAAAGCCTTACCTGTCAAGACATCGGAGATTGTTAGGGTCAAGTTCGTTCATGTTCAGACCATGAGCTTCATAGGACCGGTCTCGGGTGCAATAGCTCTGAGCATAATACTGGGGCTCTCATTTGTTGAAGCAACAGTTGTCTTCGTTGTGGGAGCTATAACGCTTACCTTCCTGAACATCCTTCAGATGATAATAGACTCAGTGAAGCCAATCCTCGGGTGGGAGAATCCGCAAAGAGCTATGAAGCAAAACGTAAATGTTGCGCTTTCGATTCCCGTCGTCTTTGGATACGTTGGGGGTTTTGGATATCTGGCATTCCTTTTGAAAGACACAATATCTGGAGTCGTCATGACACTAGTATTGACGGCGATCGCCTTGATTGGTATCGTAGTTACGTGGCCTGTCCTAATGAAGAGAGCGAACAGGCTTTTCCTGAGAGATTTGTGAAGAAAACCGAGGTTGGTGGTTGGAAAGAGTGTAACAAGACGCAGGGCGCCGAAAAGCATGGCGGACGCAATGCCGGCA
>NZ_DIMV01000090.1:301-2734 GCF_002425715.1 Mesotoga sp. UBA5557 | reverse complement strand
CGCGTCCAGGTTCTTCGTTCTTGGTCAAGCACATCTCGTCTGAACCTGATTCAGAATCTCGATCTAAGATCAGTTACAAGTGGAGAACCGTCCTTCGCTGAGACCCAAGGCCAGATCCTGAACAGGAGCACTTCAGGATGACGTGAAGGACTGTCATCCCGTAGAGCCTGCCCCAAAATGCTCCTGTTTGGGGGGTCTGCACGGGATCTGGTCTTGAAGTACCGAGGTTGCAGTGGGTGGTTGCAGGTTCGAAAAACCTTGAGAGCAGTATTTGGAAACAAGTTCAGCATGACGGGATGCGATATTCTCCAAATAACCTAAGGCAATCATTTCAGAGTCGGATCCTGAATTTTGTTTTCGATCTTCTTCTTGGCTTAACCAAGAACGAAGAACAGGTCCTCGCTCTGGAACGAAGAACGAGTTTTCCTCGGAGAACGGAGAACCGATGACGGTCAACGTGGTTTTTCATCAGCGGACAGCGGTTCATATGATGGCTCACAATTCTTCTGCTACACACTGAGTTATATGATTCTCTTGAAAAACTCGAAGAGAAATACGTTCTTGTTTCTTTGCGAGTAGACCAGCAATTCCTTGCTGAAACCCTTTCTGGAGAAAAGCACGAAAATCCTGTCGGTAGTCTCTGTAATTGTCGAGGCCTTCCGCTGGAGTTCTCTCAGAGTATCTATACCCATTGGCTCTTGGCGGTATTTGCATTCCCCGAAGATAACCGGCTCGTTATCCTTGTCTACGCCAACAATATCGATCTCTTCCTTCAAATTCCACCATCGTCCGATTCTTGAAATACGGTTTCCAAAGAAGCCTGCACCTGTCATCTCTTTCAGAACTTCCTGGCAGACTCTCTCATAAACGAAACTCAAGTGGCTATCGATGAAGCTCGTGCGGATCTTCTCGATTGCAGGGGTCGTGTTCTCCATTTCAAGGTAACTCCTGAAGGGATACACAAACCTGAACCAGAACTGGCTGAAGTTGTCCTTTATCCTGTAAAGTCCTTTCTTGCTCTTTTCAGGGTTCTTCTCGGTCACCGGCACCTCTCTTTCAACGAGGTCCATATCTATCAACCCGTTCATGTAGTAACCAATAGATGGCTGCTTCATATTTAGACGGGAGGAGATTTCAGAGGATTTGTGGCTCCCTTCGGCGATCGTCTTCAGTATGGAGAAATAGGTTCTAGTCTCTCTGAACTGCCTGTTTAATAGGAAGATCGGTTCTTCATAGAGATAACTTCCCTTTTTCAAGACATTGTCGGTGATATTTTCAATGAAGTCTTTCCCGGGTTGAAAGAGCTCTATGTATCGAGGCACGCCGCCCGTAACCGCATAGATGGTGAGAAGATCCTCATCGCTCTTCTCCGGGAAGAAATCAGCAAAGTCCGAATAGGGAATCTGTTTGAGATTAATCTGGGCCGTCCTGCGCCCGTAGAGAGGGCTAGAATAATCCAGCGTTTCGGAGTACATCATTCCTATCAGCGAGCCACAGAGAATCAGCATAACGTTTCTATTCTTGAGCATTTCGTCCCAGATTCGCTGGAGCTTCGTGGAAAAGCCCGGGCTCGACATTACAAGGTAAGGATATTCGTCGATTGCGATTATCGTTTTCCCCGGCCCTTTCGTGAGCAGGTCGAATATGCTTTGCCATTCCAATTTGTTTCCTGAACTCAGTATTTCCAGGCCTGTCTTGTCAAAGGAAAGCGATTGAAAGTATTGGAGATTCTGCCCCTCTTCTTCCTCGGTAGAAAGAAAATAGAGAGAGTCTTTTCCCTGCATGAATTGCTTTATAAGGGTTGTCTTTCCTATCCTTCTCCTTCCGTACAGGATCACAAAGGAGCTGCCATCTCTTTCATACTCTCTCTCAAGAATTCGGATCTCCGTTTTCCTGCCGATGAACACTGTAATCACTCCACTAATAATAGTCATGACTATTATAGTCCAAACTATAATGATTTCATAGCTGTCTAGAATCTGCCCTTGAGAATGGCCAAAGCGGAAGACTTAATATATTGCAAGGCCCCCTCTTTTCACATTGAGTCGACTTCATGGATTCTGTTCCTAGTTTCCTGAAGAAGCGTTTTGATGATTGAAATTGACGTTACTAGTGAAGCGGAGTGATTATCGATTAGAATCTGTGTGGCGTTCACGAAGACACAAAAAAGTTATTCGGAGTTCTTTACCTGCTCCGCCTACGGGAGCACCCCCAGTCAAAGAGAATATACCAACATGGTTCACATGAAAACAACGTTCTCCGTCATCGGTCCACCGTCCACCGGAAAGAAGCAGTTCCAAGTTCCATGTTGTCAGTTGCAAGCAGAAGAAATAGTTGTCCGTTGTTGGTTATTGGTAACCCGTCATTCGCTGAGACCCAAGCCCAGATCCTGAACAGGAGCACTTCAGGATGACGTGAAGGACTGTCATCCCG
>NZ_DIMV01000090.1:0-227 GCF_002425715.1 Mesotoga sp. UBA5557 | reverse complement strand
GTTCAGCATGACGGGATGCGATATTCTCCAAATAACCTAAGGCAATCATTTCAAGTGTCAAAATAGGGTCAGACTCCTATTCTTTGTAATGCTTTCTACAACCTGCATTCCCGTAAATTATAACGAGGGAGATTCCACACCCAGTTTGGCATAGATATCCTTCTGCTTTTTTGTGACTTCTCCGATCAAGCGGCCGTGTTCAGGAGATTCAAACCTTTCAATAGTGT
>NZ_DIMV01000069.1:0-61408 GCF_002425715.1 Mesotoga sp. UBA5557 | reverse complement strand
ACTCAGCTTTGACAGCAAAATGGAAGAAATCGCAGGAAGAAGATCTGAAAGTCTCATGAATTCGTTGTAGATACTTGAATCATTTTTGAAATGCGGTGCCACGTTATATTGCTTGTCACTTTGTTATCGCTTGACTTATAGTTGTGTATAGTGGTATAATATAGGTGCCATGTTTCTCAGACTGAAACACTTCAAAAACAAAGACGGTTCCACCAGGAGTTACCTGCAACTCGTAGAGAATATGCGAGTAGGGAATAAGACTAGACAGAGAGTTCTGGTTAATCTGGGGAGAGTAGACGATCTTCAGAACAGTGGCCAGATAGATAGGCTCATTGAAAGCCTGAAGAACTTCTCGACGAAAGAATGGATTAGAAAAGAAGCCCTTAATGTAAATCAAACCTATCTGTGGGGACCTGTTGTTATCTTCGAGCAGTTATGGAAGGAACTCGGTATTGAAAGAGTATTGAGGAGACTCCTGGGAGATACGGATGCAGTTAGCGATTACGTTGAGGCTATATTCGCTATGGTACTTAACAGACTTGTCGAACCGAGATCGAAGAGAGGAGTAGACAAGTGGGTAAGCAAGGTTTACAGACCTGAGTTCGAGCAGCTGAGTCTTCAGCATTACTATCGTGGACTGGATTATCTTGAGAAGTTCAAGGAAGAGGTGGAGGAAGAGCTCTTCAGTAATGTGAAGACTCTCTTCAACTTGAATCTCGATCTGGTCTTCTGGGACACAACCAGTACATACTTCCATGGAGAAGGACCCGACCTGTCATTTTATGGTCGTTCTAAGGATCACAGATCTGATTGCAAGCAAGTGGTGATAGGGGTGCTAATGACGAAGGATGGTTTCCCTGTGGCTCACCAAATCTTTCCTGGAAACACAGCTGACATAGATACCTTCAGGATAGCTCTTGAGGATATACGAAGAAGATTCAACATAGACAGGGTTATAGTAGTAGCCGATAGAGGAATGATAAGCAATACACTCATTGAGGAGATAGATAAGGCTGGACTGTCGTACATATTCGGTGTGAAGATGAGAAGAAGCAAGAGAGTTGAAGCGGTATTGAATCAACCCGGTGATTACGAAGAAGTGGAAGAGAATCTGAAGGTAAAGGAAGTTCTGTATGAGGGGGAAAGATACGTAATCTGTTTCAATCCATTTCAGGCAGAAAGAGACAGAATCAAGAGGGAAGAGATAGTGAAGAACCTTACGAAGAAACTTAAACAGGGACCTAAGAGTCTTGTGGGAAACAGAGGATACAGAAGATATCTGAGTATGCAGAAAGCAGATGTGAAGATAGACCAGGAAAAGATGGCTTCGGAAGTCAAATACGATGGCAAATACGTTCTAAGAACGAACACAAAACTTACCAATAGAGAGGTTGCTCAATCGTACAAATTACTGTGGAAAGTAGAGAGGGCATTCAGGGAACTGAAGAGCGGACTCGATCTTCGTCCTATATACCATTACACAGACACGAGGGTGAAGGGCCACATAATGATCTGTTTCCTTGCGCTTGTAATGGAGACTGCCTTATGCAGAAAGCTGAAAGAGATTGGAAGTGCTTTCTCTTACGCAGAAATACTTGAAGACTTGAAAGAGATAAGGGCAGTTGAGCTAACGGTAGAAGGCAAACGCTTTCTTGCAAGGACTGAAATGATGGGCAATGCTTACGACGCTTTCAAAGCACTCAAAATAAGACCCCCGGATCTACTCAAAGAGATTGCATAATATACCACTGTGGTGGTACGTCTGTTTTTCTTTTCATTTTTCCCCTTGTTTAGCTGCTTTCAGATTCGTTGCTGTCAAAGTTGAGTTTGAAGATGCATGTCGGGGGATACGGTTTTCAAGGCCTTGCTGCTTTGGAGCACATAAATGATCTCGCCGGCAAGGGTAACATAATACTGAATGGACTGACAGGATATTATACGGTGACTGCAGAAGCGCTGAGAGAGGGTGAGGCGATTAGCCGCTTAAATGAGTTTGTGAAGAGTCTCTTCGGCACTCTGAAAGTAATGGAGGGTTCGACAATCTCTTCACCAGTAGGGCTGCGGGATAAGTTACAGAAGATTCGTCACTGCCGGATCTGGTCCAGACAGAATTACGTCTTCGAAAGCGATGTTAGGGATTTCTTTCTGAAAGGGGTATCAGGAAGTACAGATGCCAGTTCTGAGGTTTTTGATCTCAAAGAACGCTCGCTCAAGCTTGTTTCAGGGGCGGCAGGGAAAGTTGCGGCTTCGTGCATCTCTATCCTCGGTCTCTTTCCGACTTTTATGGGTAGATACGTCACCACTACATTTTTTAGTCAGATTCCCGTATCATTTCTATCGGACGGAGACATAGTCCTTCTTAACCTCAGAGATCCATCTTTCGGCATGCTTAATACAGCTTCGAACTAACTGTTTCAGGCTATGGAAATTCGCTCGACAAATTACGCAAGGGAGAGGCTTTCGCTTTTTGAATGCCGTTTAGTAAGAGTTATGAAGAGGATTTGTTCAGACAACGTGTTTGATTTTCTGGAGAGACTGAGGAATTGTTCTGGCTTAACAAATGTTAGTATTGAAATGTTATCAACTGTTGTAATTAAAAGGTGAACGGGGGGTAGCTAAGTGTTCAAGACAATGGTGATAATCGGCACTCTTCTGGCCATGGGATTCTCCCTCGTCAGTGGCACGAAAAAGGGAGTAGATGAGGTTATGACGATAGAGCATGACGGCAGAACGAGACAAACCATAATTCATCTACCTCCGGAAATCAAAGATGAGAAGTTGCCGGTAGTTCTTGTCTTTCATGGCCTCTTTGGCAATGGCAATTACACAAAGAACACTTACGGAATAACGGAAGTTGCTGATAAAGAGGGTTTCATTTCAGTCTATCCTGAGGGAACAGGCCCTTTGAACAGCGTTTTCTTGAGCTGGAACTCAGGTTTCTGTTGTGGATATGCTATGGAGAACAAAGTTGATGATGTTTCATACATTTACGAGCTTATTGTCGAAATAATTAACAGTTATCCCGTTGACGAGACCAGAGTCTATCTTGTCGGTCTTTCTAATGGGGGTATGCTCGCCTATCGGCTTGTATCATGCTATCCTGAGCTATTTGCAGCATGCGCAATTGTCTCTTCTTCTCCGGCAGGTGGAACCGATGAAAATGCCATAGTTATGATAGATCCTCCGGATAGGGGAGTTCCGATGATAGTGTTCCATGGGATGAAAGACCCAATAATACCCTTTGAGGGAGGTTTTTCGAGCAGCTCCGAAGCCAACGGAATGTATTTTCCCCCGGTAGAAGAATCTGTGGAATTCTGGGCAACCAAGATGGGAGCAAGTACCGTACAGGAGACACAGCATGAAAATGGACTGGTCATACTGAAAGAATACACCGGGAAAGACGAGAGGAGTCTTGTCCATTTCTATATGATAACTGACGGTGATCACACCTGGCCGGGGAGAGAAAAAGGACTAGATGCTCTCAACAGCTCGTCTGAGGCCACAATAAAAGCCAGCGAAATGATCTGGGAGTTTTTCAGAGACAAATCCTTAAGGTAATATCTTGTTCACCTTAAATAGGTACCATCTCACAAGGCCCGCACCAGGTTCTTTGAATCTGCCCCATTCAAATCCCTTCTCGAGAAGAAAAGAGTGAATACGATCGTCTGAATCTCTATTACCCGGAAACAGAACGATTTCGCCCTCCGGTTTTGTTACCCTATACATTTCACTGAATTCCTTTTCCATGAAGTCACCAAAGACATGACCGGAAATAACAACATCTGCGAAATCTCTCTCAAAGGGAATATCCTCTATTAAGCCATCCACAACATAGAAGTCACTTAATCCTTTCGCTCTTGCCCTTGTCTTCAGGTACTCCCTCAGAGTTCTCATTGGCTCAACGGCATAAACGACTGATGCGCCCTCGCTCGCCGCAACGGATGACAGCCTGCCGCTACCCGCACCCAAATCGACGACTTTCTTGCCTCTAAAGTTAACTAAGTCAGTTAGTAATCTGTTATCCCACTTTGTGAATTCGAGAGAGTCGTACACCGATGGATCAATGGCGTACACTATCCAGTCATTCACATTCTTCAGCAACTCCAATTCTGCATTTCTTATCTCTTCTCGAGAAAGATCTTCCGAGACGTTTTCTACCAATCTCTTGAATGTCTCAGCCCTCTCAGGCAGAATCATCATGAAATACCATAGAATTTCTGGATTGGCCTTCAGAACCACTGCAAGCGATCTTTGATCTGAATGGGTTCTTTCAAGATGAGAGATATTGTGCTTTTCCAACAACAGAAGAATCTTGATGTCAATGTCTGTCACATCTATCCAGTCAAGAGACAAGAAAACCACTCCAATGGATGAATTCTATTATGCATTCTATCATGATAAAATCGGGATTATCTTTAGTCTTGTCGGCGGGAGTTATTATGAAGCTAAACCAAAACATATTTGAGAGAAGGCTCGGTATTTTTTTCATGGTTTTGTGGATTCTAATTCTTATCTTCTACTTAACTTGGGATGGGTGGCTTTACGAGTGGCGAGATTGCGGTTACAGTGGACCAAACCAGCATTTCGATCTCGATCTTCTTGATATGAAATACGAGCACACTTCTGACGGCGGGATTACTTATTTTTCGACGAACAACCTACATAATCTGATCTATCTATGTTATCTAGTATTCTTGATTGGTTGGTTGGCTCTGTTGTTTGGGTGGGAGTGGGCAAAACAGGGGGCAATGGCGACAATGGGAATCTCTCTTGTTGCGGCACTCTCAACTCTCGATCTTTCTGACCATGCATACATGCTCCAGATAGTTTATGACGTTGTGCATCTTTCGGGAATAGTTATAGGCGCCTATCTCTTTTCGAAATACTATCTGAAGACCTCAAAGAGTTTGCCGATTGTGTTTGGCACGTGGGCGGTCTATCTTATCAGCCATTTGATGTTCACACCATGGCCTTTCTGGGAGAAAGTTGGTCAAGCCTATTTCAGTGTTAACCAGATAAACGATTTACCGTTCTTCTTATTTGGAGTCGAGTACACTCTTGTTTTGGCTATAATTCTCTCAGTCAATTTCTTAGTAGAAAAACTGAATTCCAGAACCTCGAATAGAGTCTTGAGAGTACTAATCCCTATTGGGCTGTATTTCGTTTTATGCCTGGTTATGTATTCTATGGGACTGATAATTGTTCAGGATATGAATATGGGAACCTGTATTAAAGGATGATTGTGTAATCTTCATCTGCCCCAGTTCGCTTGTTTTTCGTAGTACCTGTACCGCGACAAGTTTTCCTTTCGGGTCATAATATCTTATGGCATCTCTTATGTCCTTCAATTCGCCTGGTTTCAACATGATGTATTCGTAACCTTCCCAGACCCTCCAGCTCTTCATCAAAACCCTCCCGAAAGAGATTTTCGGTTTCCATGGTAGCACGCATGAGATGAGTCTGCAGAATTTCCATAAACATAACAATGCTGGTAATTAACTGGATCGAAAGCTAATGAAAGCAGAGAATTAAACAAGAATGCATTTGCCGATTGGCTTATCACACATCAATTAACTATGAAGTGATAATCGAACGTAGTTGCGCTACATTGGAGATCATCTTGACAGATCATGGTTTGTCAGAGATTGAAGAGATGGTAGAATAAGTTTGTAAACGATAAGGATTACGTACTTATTTTATTGTTTGTTTCTATATTCTTCGGCAGCCTTCAAGAGTACCGTTTTGGGTCTATTATTTGCCAGAATGGGTAGTCGGTGTGGGAATTGGACACACAAACTGAGTGTGTATATCCTTAGTCTGTATATTAGTTCAATAGCTTTAAAAGGAGGGTGTTTTTTGTGAGAAAGATTATCCTGGGATTTCTAGTAATGCTGATTTTAGTTTTGCCGTGCTCTGCCCTTTTCTCAGTGGAGACTGAGATGCCGGTCGTTCAGCCACCGATGGTTGTAACCACTATGGGGCAGAGCCCAGGTGCTTTGATGTTCAGACTGGTGTGTACAAGAAGCCAGATCGCCTGTGTTCAGGAGGATCTCTTGACTGCCGAACAGCTTTCCGAGATGGCGGCAGGAGAAAATGCTCCAAAGACATTGGTTATAACCACAGGAACGAGCCTCAAAGGAATGGGAGCCGCCGGTATTGATATGAATTTCGAGGTTAAAAGGGTTGAAGCTCTTATTTCTAAGGCTAAAGAACTCGGAATGACAATTATTGGTGCACACATTGAGGGGATGGCGCGCCGTGTAGATTCTACTGACGAAAGGTCGATAAACACAGTCATTCCAAAATCCGATTTGATTCTTGTCATCGCTGACAGCGATTCAGATGGTTTCTTCACGAACTACTCTGAAAAGAATGGAATACCTCTGATCAAGGTGAAGGAATCGTTGGACATCGGTCCCGCTCTAAAAGAGCTGTTTGAGTCGGAGTGAAACAATGAATCATTTTGCAATCGACCTCATGGTCGGTTCTGAAGGGGGAGTGTCCTGGTGTACTTCCACGCTGGTCTAATACTTGCCGTAATTGCCGTCTCTTTCGGGATTGCAAAGGCACTTAAACTTAGTGTTGAACTCTCGATGTTAGTTGCTGCAATCGCAGCGGCCATTGTACATTCTGGTGGAGCTATTCCCGTTCGTCATCTGGTTGAAGGCTCTTTCACTTATCTTGATGTCTGTTTGATCTTTATCACTGCTACTTTCTTCATGAATCTGATAAAGGAGTCCGGGGGAGTCGCCTTTCTGGTAAGGCGTATAGTTACTGCCTTCCACAAGAGCAGAGCGCTCTGCCTTTTCTTCCTGACTCTTCTCCTGTTAATTCCCGGTGCTTTGACTGGTTCTGGTGCTACCACAGTGCTCACGGTCGGTACGCTGGTTGGGACAGTTCTCACCTACATGGGAATATCTGAGAAACGAGTAGCAGCGATAATTTTCGTTTGTGCTGCAATGAGTGCCGCCGCACCTCCTGTTAACCTCTGGGCGATGATGGCAGCCGCAGGTTCTAACATGCCTTATGTAGGCTTCTTCATTCCGCTCCTTGTCCTGTCGCTTGCGGGGTCTCTGTTTGCGATGTTCTTCTTGGGAGGAAAGGGCAAGCCTGTAGAGTTAGGAGAAGCTTTGAAGGAGCTGCCTGAACCGCCTGCGAAGATGAACTGGATAAGGGTAGGAATTCCCTTCGTGGTCCTAATATTCTTGATCATGGCGGGACGGATATGGCCCCACTCAATTCCTACGCTGGGGTTGCCTTTCATGTTCGTTGTAGCATCTGTATTTGCGATTCTCCTCAGTCCCAAGAAGTTGGAGATTCTGAAAATAGCGACAAACACTATAAACACTTTGATCCCTCTTGTAGGAATCATGATAGTTGTGGGTATTTTGATACAGATAATGGCTTTGAGTGGCGCAAGAGGGTTGATCTCTCTGGCCGTAGTGACACTGCCTATGTGGGTTCTGTTTGCTGCACTCTGGCTAATATTGCCTGTTTCTGAAGGGTTGCTCCAATACGCGGTTGCACCGCTTCTCGGAGTTCCCCTTATACTTTTGTTCAACATGAAAGGTATGGACGCAATAATCGCTCTTTCTGCAATGGCAGTAATGTGGCCAGTGGGAGATATTCTTCCGCCTACTGCAGTTGTTGGAAGGGCAACGGTTATGGAGCTCAAGTTCAAGGGTCACTACTATAAGGATTTCTTGAAGACTTCGCTTGTTCCAATGGGGTTTATTCTGCTGATCACTACACTGTTCTTGATCTTCAGTAATGAACTTTCCTTCTTGGTTGGCGGGTGATGTCATGGCCGAAAGGAAGTGTTGTTAATGGCTGTTCTTTATACAATAATCAGTGTCTGTTACTACTTGATAATCGCTTTTGTAGTTTTCGTTATAGCTAGAAACCTGATCAAGACCAAGAGTTTTCAGGAGGCAATCCTCTTTTCTGTCATGTTAATGCCATTCATCCTGCGAATCCTGAGAATCAAGTAGGGGGTGCTGGTATGACTGACAGAAACCTGATGATTGTCAAAATAGTTTCAACTGCATTGGTCGGGATTGCCCTTATTATTGCGGGGATCGAGTTCTACAACCACAGAAACTTCCAGGAGCCAGTTGTAATTGGACCGGGGGTAACCAATGTGAAGACTCTTGGTGACTATTTTGCGCCCTTGAAAGGCACCATAAACGACACCAATATCTACATAATCGATAGTGGTGTACCCGGGGGAACGGCACTGGTGATTGGTAGATCTCATCCAGAGGAACCAGCGACAAATCTGGCAGCTCAGATATTCGTCGAGAACGCCATACCAAGCAAGGGAAGGCTGATCGTAGCCATAACTGCAAACCAGAGTGCGTCGCGAGTTACCAGACCGGGGGACGCTTATCCCATGTACTATACCATTGAGACACCCTGGGGAGAGAGCAAATACCGAATGGGAGACAGATGGACAAGCCCTCTCGATTCGTGGCCGGATCCCGAGACCTACGTCCACTATCCAAGTGGTCAGCTTCTTGCCTACATGGACATTCGTAACTTCAACAGAACATGGCCAGGCAGGGAGAACGGAATGATCACAGAACAGACTAACTACGCTTTCATGAATCTTATAAGGGAAGAAGGAGTTGACGTTTTCATCGACTTACATGAGGCCGAGCTTGAGTACCCTGTCATAAGCACAATAGTTGCTCATCAGAAGGCCGCAGACATAGCGGGGCTGGCTTCCATGATTCTCACTTCTTCGGAATTCAGGATCGGGATGGAGTTCTCTCCTCCTAGCCTTCACGGACTCTCTCATAGAGAAGTGGGGGATCATTCGGACGCGATATCTCTTCTGTTCGAGACTCCCGAGCCTTTCCTGGACAGGGTTAGGGGAATCACGGATGAGGCGCTTCTGTTAACAGGTAAGGATGAATTTGTTATGACAGCCGGAAAGTACGGTCTGCTTTACGAGAAGATAGACGAGAAAGGTTGGCCAATCGATGTGAGAGTCGGCAGACACTGCTCCACGACTCTCATGGTTCTCGAGCTATGGAGCGATTTCAATCCAGGAAAGGAGGTACTTGTTGGAGGAGTTCCGAGATACGACGAGGTAGTTAGTAACGGTACCGGCTTCTATTTCCAGGATCCATCTAAAGCAAGTGCAAGTAAGATTTACTATGAATGACCGGTAAGAATATTGAATTATTCTGAGCTTTTTTCCTCAAAAGGGAGGGGTTTTTAGGTGAAAAAGGTACTTGTGTTATTTGTTATTGCGATTGTGTTTTTCTACACCGGTTTGATTGCCTGTACTGACATCGGAGTTGGCAAACTCGCGACTGTTGACGGATCAGCAATATCCGCTCAGTCTGTTGACGGATCGTATGATTCCCGACTGATTATACACCCGGCTGCGGATCACGAACCGGGAAGCATGACGCCCGTCTGGGAATGGATAGTCTATGCTGACAGAAGACCGTTGGTTCAGCTGGGTGAGATACCCCAGGTGGAACATACGTATTCATGGATCCAGACTTCTTATCCGTTCTCCAACGAAAAGGGTTTGCTGATGGGCGAGACAACACAAGGTGGAGCAAGGGAGACAGCAAACAGCGCTGACGCCATCATGACAATTGAGCAGCTTCAGGCCTTCGCTCTTCAGAGATGTACGACAGCAAGAGAGGCTATCGAGCTTATGGGTTCTCTGGCAGTCGAATACGGTTACAGAGAATCTTGCTCCCGCGGCGAGGGTCTTACAATTGCTGACGGCGAGGAAGTTTGGTGGTTTGAGATCTACGGAGTAGGACCGCTTTGGAAGCCGGGTGACGGCCCCGGAGCGATATGGGCGGCACAACGGGTTCCTGACGACCACATGATGGTAAATGGAAATGCGAGTATTATTGGCGAGATCGATCTCGAGACGAATCTTCCTCCCGGAGTTTCCGCAGACGACTTCATGATTTGCGAAAACTATCTTCAGAGCACAATCGAACTCGGTCTCTGGCAGGAAGGCCAGGAAGGACCATTCATATGGAAGAAAGTAATTGGTACAATTGGTACGTGGAACCCGAGGTTATGGAGAGTGTTCTCAATGTTCCAGCCATCTGGAAACTGGGAGTACGGTGGGGACACTTCTCAGTACCCATTCTCCTTCAGGCCGGATCGATTGGTTTCGGTTTACGACATTATCGAGCTTTATCGAGATGTTATGGACGACACCCCCGGTAGCCAGCTTGCCCAAGAGGCATGGTTCTACACGGATAGAAACGGTAATCGGGTTCTTAGCCCTCTAGCAACGCCTCAGCCGGGAACAGACATTAGAAATCTGCTCGGTCTCCCATCAACTCCAAGGTTGATAGGTGTTCAGAGTACCAGCTGTTACTTCATCAACCAGACTAGAAGCTGGCTACCGCCTGAAATCGGTGCAGTATCTTGGTTTGGACTTGGAAACGGCCACAAGGCCACAGTCGTTCCGATATACGCCGGTATCACAAGAGTTCCGGAGTCCTGGGCGACAGTAAACAGAGGAATCGCAAAGATCGACAGAGACGCAGCTTTCTGGGCATTCTACACCGTCGACAGACTCTCCAACCAGAGATACGGAGACATGATGCCGAGAATCGACGCGGTGAGGATTCCGTTACAGCAGAAAATGTACGATATGCAGCCCGCAATAGAAGAGACGGCCCTGAAGCTTTACGAAATCGATAGAGATATGGCTGTCGAGTTCTTGACAACATACACGAACTCTCTAATGATTGAAGTTGAGAGAGCGTACTGGGACCTTGCAGATACTTTGATATTGAGACTTCCTTAAGTGTGAGTTTCTTTGTTTTAATTCGGGTCGGTCTATGACCGACCCCCATTTTGTGAAAGGGGAGTGAAAGAATTGCGACGTGTACTTATTGTTTTGTTAGTGCTTTTTGTTGGATTTGGCGTAACCGCAATGGCATGCACCTCTATCCTGGTAGGAAAGGATGCATCGGTTGACGGTTCAACGATGACCACACACACCTGTGACGGCAGCTACGATGCCAGAATTCAGATTATTCCCGGTGGAGTACATGAAGAGGGCGAGACCGTAAGCATTTACAAGGGTCTCTGTCAGGCGGGTATTCCCGGAAGGACTGTATCTTACGTGGGAGAAATACCTCAGGCACCGGTAACCTACACCTACTTCCACATAGGATATCCATTCATGAACGAAAACCAGGTAATAATGGGAGAAACAACATGGAGTGGTGAGAGAGCGCTTAGAAACTCTCAGGGATGGATGACAATCGAGCAGTTGCAGGTTCTCGGTCTTCAGAGAGCCACTACGGCGAGGGAAGCTATACAGGTAATGGGAGAACTAGCCGAGAAGTACGGATATGGCGATGGCGGCGAAGGACTAACAATTATCGACGGAGAAGAGGCATGGCTCTTTGAGATCTGTGGTCCTGGACCCTTCTGGTCTCCTGGGAGCGAAGAACCCGGAGCGGTATGGGTTGCACAGAGAATTCCGGACGATCATGTTCTCGTTCACGCCAACAGATCGAGGATTGGAGAAATCGATCTTGAGAACACCGACTACTTCATGGCCTCTCCAAATGTCTACTCAACCGCTATCGATCTAGGACTGTGGGACGGAGAAGGGACTTTCCTCTTCTATGCAGCCTATGGGCCGAAGGATGCATTCTATAACACAAGACGAGAGTGGAGAGTACTGGATCTTCTAGCCCCATCACTTGAGCTTGATCCCTGGGCAGAGAGATACCCTCTGTCTGTGAAGCCAGATAAGCCAGTGTCTGTTCATGACCTTATGATGATAAAGAGAGACCATTATGAAGGAACAGAATTCGATCTCACGGTTGGACTCGCTGCAGGACCTTTCGGAAATCCCAACAGATACGCAACGGCTTCTAATCAGAGGCCGGAAGGTGTCAACTACGATGGTTGGGAAAGAGCAATCTCCATGTTCAGGTGTTCTTATGTAATCGTTGGACAGGCAAGAAACTGGATGCCTGCTGAAATCGGTGGACTGGTATGGTTTGGCGAAGATGCGCCTCATTCAACTGTATACATTCCCTTCTACGCTGGCGCTACCAGTGTTCCCGAGTCATTCAGTCAGGGAGCAAGGGATTTCTTCGACAGAAGCTCTGCATGGTGGGCATTCAACCACGTATCTAACCTAGCCGATCTGAGATACAATGTCGCAATAGAGATTATCAAAGAGGAATACACGAAGTTTGAAACTGAGTTCCTCACGAATCAGCCACTGATCGAAAAGGTTGCGCTCGAACTTTACAAGAGCAGTCCAGAAGCAGCGATTGATTTCATCACGAACTACAGCAACGGTCTTGCTAATAGAGTTGTGGATAGATGGTGGAAACTCGCTGATGAACTGATCTACACATTGAACGACGGTTATGTGAATGGTTCTACTGCAGGGTACCCAACCTGGTGGCTCGAAGCTGTAGGTTATGGAGATACAACCAGAAGATAGTACTATTGTTCTATCGAAGGGCGGAGTAATCTTCGCCCTTCTTTTCTTGAAGCGTTCTTGATATCGTATGACTATAGACTCATTTGAAGTCGATTTCTCGCTTCTTAAGCCGCGACTGTGGTTCCATGTGGGACATGTCAATAAGTTGATGCAAGTGTTTAATGAGCCAGGAAGTCTTTTTGAAAGGGAATCTCACTCATGGAGTCAGAAACTAGAGCTTTTTCCTCCTATTTAAAACTTGTGTATCGATTGGAGCAAGCGGGCAAAATGGCATAAGGCTTTGCTATAATGATTATAAGAAAGTTTTACAACCTAACTTAATGAGTTTTCCGTTCTTGGACTGATTATTATTTATTTTGGGGATGGCACTTTTGAAAATTGCTACGGTTATGCTGATTCTTTTCGCTGGTTCAATTCTTTGCTCTCTGACAGTCGAACCTTTGCCCGTTATTGAAGATCCTCTGTTAATGACAGTTTGGGGCGAGAGCATAGAACTTCAGAATATAATTTATTTTTGTGACAGTCTTCAGATTGCTCGTGACTATTCGCGGTTTGCGACAGTCGAAGATCTCGCTTCTGGTGCTGGATACAGGATTGGGAGAGAGCTACCCGACGAATTTTTCCATCCATTCTACGTTACCGGAACTCCATATCGTACTCTTGTTGTCATTGTTGGAGGCGCTGAACGGGGATCAGCAGAAGATATCATTAGAATTGAGATGCTTGCCTCTTCAGTGAAGAGCTCTGGAGGAAAGGTTCTAGCAATAGACATCGATGTTGAAGGGACTGGAGACGATCCCGTAAAGGAAGAGTTCGTCCGAACAATCGTTCCGTTTCTAGATGTCCTTATAGTAGCCGAGAGCCCCACTGATCAATACTTGCCATATCTGAAAAGTGATACCCCTATATTGGTGGAGCTGCCAGTTGTTGTAGATCTCGTTTCAATCTTTGAAAGGGATTTCGGCGGCGGCAGGTGCTGTGACTAACAGGAGGATTAATGAAGAGAGTATTTTTGTTAGCCGTTATTATGTTAAGCGTACTTACATTTTCAGAGATTAGTGTTGAGTATTCGATTGCCTACGGAGGAGAAGGCGATGACGTTGCAAACGATCTGGTTTTGCTCAAAGACGGAAGTATTCTGATTGCAGGATATACAACTTCGACTACCGGAGATCTCGGGGCTTCAAAAGGGGAAGAGGATTTTCTCGTAGTGAAAATGGACGGCTCTTTTGAAGTGTTGTGGTCTAGAACTTTCGGTGGTAGTGATTCTGATGTTGCAGAAGCGATAGCTGAGACAAGAGACGGCGGCTTCATCGTTGTTGGCATGACAGAATCATCAGACGGCGATGTTTCCGTGAGTAACAAGCTTGGAGATTTCTGGATAATCAAGCTTTCCTCGGAAGGTGAACTACTCTGGGAGAAGACATTCGGGGGAAGTGGCCAGGACCATGCTTACGATGTTGTTGAGAGGCCCTCGGGAGATGTGGTCGTTGCAGGCTACACGAGATCGGTAGATGGAGATGTTCGAGGACATGTATGGGGAGAAGATTTCTGGATAATTGAGATCGCTTCTACAGGAGAGCTTCTGAAGCAGTGGACAATAGATGGAGAAAACAACAACGAAGATCTTGCTCGAAAGCTAACGATTACTGACATAGGCGAGATACTGGCTGTAGGCTATACGGCCTACAAAGACGTAGGAATTAGCTGTAATTACGTTAACGAACAGGCTGCACTTGCGGTCATCGATAATGAAGGAGTCCTTTCTTCCTATAAGAGTTACGGTGGTATGTATCTCGAAGATGGTTACGATGTGATGATTTTTGAGGACACAATCATTATTGTCGGTGAACAGGATGCTGGAGTATCTATGTTTTCCAGCGGACTCGGAGGGAAAGACTTCTACGTTGTAACAGTAGACAGAGCTGGGCAAGAAATCTGGGCGAAGAATTATGGAGGAACCTTTACAGATATTGCGCGTGTGGTTCAGCGATTCGGGAACGGACACTTTCTAGTTGCAGGTCACACAACTTCACAGAACGTTGACGTCAAAGATCCTCTAGGTATGAACGATGGGTGGATAATTGTAATAAAGGAAAACGGTGAGCTTGTCGAATCATTATCGGTAGGTGGATCGGCAGATGATCTAATTCTTTCGGGTGTCAGTTCAGATGAAAAGCATATTTTCTGTGGTTATTCAACATCATCTGACGGAGACGTAGAAAGCAACAACGGCGGAAAAGATATCTGGTTGATTTCGTTAGGGAAATAGATGAGGTCTAGCGACCTTAAACTGGGGTATATCCCCAATAAAATCTAGTTGGGAGGGGTTTCATTTGCGTAAGATCCTATTGGTCCTGATTGTGGCTGCTGCAATAGTCAGTATTGGCCTTGCATGTACCACGATCATCGTTACTAAGGGTGCGTCTGTTGACGGTTCAGTAATGACGAGCCATTCAGCTGACTGCGGCCTCTGTGATTTCAGGTACGTCTATGTTCCACCCGCAGATTATGAAGCGGGAGCAAAGAGAGCAGTATATCCTTTCATCGAGCCATATCCACGTTATGTCGGTGCAGATATGGGTCCGACCTACAACGATCCAGACCTTCCGGCAACAGAGCCTCTGGGTTACATCGATCAGGTCGAGCACACATTTGGCTACTTTGATGCAGTTTATGGCGTAATCAATGAACATCAGCTGGCAATCGGTGAATGTACATGTTCTGCGAAGGTCTATGCGCAGCCAAGTGCAGATTGTATTTTCGATGTTGCTGCTCTTTCGAGAGTTGCAATGGAGAGAACTACCACAGCCCGAGAAGCAATAGAACTCATGGGTGCACTTGCCGTTGAGTACGGTTACTACGGTTGGGGAGAAACACTGACAGTAACAGACCCAAACGAAGCCTGGGTCTTCGAAATCTGTGCATCGCCAGACAAGAAGAGTGCACTTTGGGCGGCAAAGAAGGTTCCAGATGGAACAGTCTTCGTAGAATCGAATATGTTCAGGATAAGAGAACTCGATCCTGAAAGCCCTGACAATATGTTCTCGCCGAATCTTATCGATGTTGCAACAGAAGCCGGCTGGTACGATCCCAGCACAGGCCCTATCGACTGGATGGCAACTGTTAGTACAGGAGAATACTCCTATCCTTACTACAGTCTGAGAAGAACATGGAGAGTTCTCGACAGAGTCTCCCCATCTCTTGGACTTTCTCCCTGGGTAGAAGACAGTTTTACAAAAGACTACCCATTCTCTATCGTACCTGACAAGAAACTGTCGGTTGCAGATGTTATTGATCTCTTCAGAGACCACTACGAAGGAACAGAATTTGATCTTACTGAAGGGCTTGCAGCAGGCCCATTCGGCAATCCTAATCGCTATGCCGGTTCCAGTAAGCTAGTAAAGGGAAGCTGGGAAAGAGCCCTTTCTATCTTCAGATGTGAATACGTTTTCGTTTCTCAGGTTAGAGACTGGCTTCCTGATCCTGTCGGTGGAGTAGTATGGTGGGGAGCAGCTGCACCTCACGAGACGATTCTTGTGCCGATGTACTGTGGAATAACGGACGTTCCTTATGCTTATGACAGTGGTAGCCTTCAGGAATTCGACTATAATGTCGCATCTTGGGCATTCAACTTCATGGGCAACTGGGCGGAATTGAAGTGGAGCTACATGTATCCGGAGATTCAGGAACTTCAGAAGAAGATCGAAGGAAAGCTCTTTGCAGTACAGCCAGCGATTGAAGCGGCAGCTGCACAGCTTTACGAAACAGATCCAGAGCTATGTAAGGAATTCCTTACTGATTACGTTGCTGACGTCACCGACAGAGTAATGGCAGAAGTATGGGATTTCAACGAATATCTAATAACCAAGTACAGAGACGGATACATCAACATCCCGAACGTTGGTTCTTCAGCTGGATACCCCGATTGGTGGCTGCAGGAAGTCGGTTATGCAGACGGTCACGTCTTTGGTGACGACGCTTACAAACCTAAATGATAGTCCTGGCCTGCCCCTTTCGGGGCAGGTTTTCTTCGATAATTTCGGACTTTGTATACGATATTTGTTTCAAATATATGAGTCGAATAGAGCAGAAAGAAGGAGGTAGTTTCATGAAGAAAGCAATTCTCGTTATGATTATTGTTTCTGTTGTTGGTGCACTTGCCTTCTCGGCTACAGAAGTCTCACTGGCACTTCCTGTTGTAATCACTTCAGCCGGTCAGAGTACGGAAGTTGAGACGGTGACTTATGTTGCCGACGAAGTAGGTTTGAAGTACGATTATTGCGACATTCTCTCCAAAGATGAGCTAGCTGCCGGAGTAGGCCTTGGTGGAGCTGTGTCGGCTATTGGAAAGCACGTGACCACGCTTTCCCCTGATCCCAAAGGGACGAAGTTTCAGTCAATGATCCTGGTTCTTGGTGCGAGTCTCAAAGGTATGGGAGCGTCGGGATTGTCTGTAGAATCGGAAGTTTCAAGGCTCAAGGCACTCATCGACTACGCAAAGGCGAACGAGATCGCAATAATTGCCGTGGCAATCGGCGGTTCAGTTCAGAGGGGTCTTCCTGGTAGTCCGATCGAGGTAATGATTGACACAGTAGCTCCCTTTGCAGACATCTTCATCGTGACAAAGGACTCAAACAAGGACGGCAGATTCACGAATGCCGCTTCAGAAAGAAATGTGCCAATAGTGGAGATTGATTCAGCTTTCGATCTTCTCGACACATTCACAGAAGTCTTCGGGTTGTAGTTGATTGGATGCGGCGCGATCGTGATGATTGTGCCGCGTTCATTATAAGGGGGTAATCACGTTGTCAGCTGATGCAATATATATGCAAACGATCATAGCCGGGCTAGTCATGGTTGGAGCCTACGCCGTTGGAAAGTTCCTGAAGTTTTCAACGGAACTATGTATGTTTGTTGCAGTAATCGGGGGAGCAATTGCCGGAGGAGCAGGTTTTGACACTTTCAGGCATATAGCCGAAGGATCGGTAACTTACCTCGACATTGGACTTATCTTCGTATTTGCGACGATTTTCATGAATATTATCAAAGAGTCGGGTGGAACGAATTATATCGTCAGGAAGATAATTGGAGCTTTCCATAACAAAAGAGTCCTGATGCTGATACTACTGATGCTTGTAATTCTAGTTCCGGGAGCGCTCACCGGAGCAGGGAGTATCTCCGTTCTAGTTGTGGGGGGTACGGTAGCAGCAGCCCTTAACGCGATGGGACTTTCAAAGGTCAGGATTTCGGCGCTAATCTTCATAATTGCGGGTTTGAGCGCTGCTGCTCCGCCAGTCAACATCTGGGCAATGATGACTTGTGCGGGAACAGCAATACCTTATGTGGGGTTCACAATGCCTCTTCTTGTACCGATCTTGATTCTGGCGCTGTTTTCTGTCCTGTTCTTTGGACGTGGTGCAAAGAACATAGACAAAGAAAAGGCACTAAAAGAGATTCCCGATCCCAAAGGGCTCTCCGGGTGGAGCGTTGCTGTTCCTTTCCTTGTCTTGATATTCCTGCTCGGGGCCCCCAGAATCTGGCCGTTCGGATTCCCGGTTCTTGGATTGCCTCTAGTCTTTGCAATCTGTGCGTTAGTTGCTTGGCTAATGAACTTCAAGAGAGTGAATATTCTGAAGGTCAGCAAAGAGACCGTTGCCCAATTAACACCCCTGATAGCAACCACCGCAGTTGTGGGAATGCTGATCCAGGTCATGAGTTTCAATGGTGTGAAGGGTTTGATCTCAATGTGGATTGTTACGGCTCCTCTGGCTATAGTCTGGATACTCCTTCCCTTCATAATACCGATATCGGAAGGTCTCCTTACATATGGTGGTGCGATGGTAATAGGAATACCGCTTATCTGGATGTTGAATTCAAACGGAATAAACCCGGTAATTGTTTTGGCAGGATTAAGCCTTCTATGGCCTCTTGGAGATGGACTACCCCCAACTGCGCTGATAGGGAGGTTGACAGTGAGTACGGTTGGCTATAAAGGTTCTTACGGCTCGTTCTTGAAAGAGTGTGTAGTGCCCTGGATAGCCATAACCGCAGTTGCTATGATACTGATTATCTTCGCCAACAAATTCAACTTCCTGATGATGGTAGGTTGAGGAGGAGGTGTCGTCATGACTTTGATAATGTTTCTGTATTATGTGATGACAGCCTATGTGGCAGGCATGCTAATATGGAACTTCATTAAGACCAAGGATTTAAAGAGCGAGATACTCTATACTTTGGCTCTTCTACCCCTCATTCTCAGACTGCTGAGAATGAAGTAGGAGTGGTTTTATGATGAGAAAACTTATAATCGCTGGTGTACTTGCACTTATAGTTCTGGCTGGAGGAATACCACTGTACGTTCAGAGGTACTTCAAGGAAGAAGTAGTGGCCGGACCAAGTGTGACTAACGTTTTTAAACTCAGCAAGTACTTTGACGGAATAGAAGGAACGATTGCAGATACCGATGTTTTTGAACTGAAGGGCGCAGAGGAAGGCGGGAAGACTCTCATAATAGCGGGGACCCATGCCAATGAACCTTCTGCGGCTTTACTCGCATATTTTTTCATCGGGAATCTCGAAGTGGAAAAGGGAACAGTCTACGTTATTCCCCATTTCAATGTTAGCGGTTCTCTTGGAACACAGCCAGGTGGAGGATTTCCTCTCTACTACTATCTGGAAACTCCATGGGGAGAACAGAAGTTCAGAATGGGCGACAGAGGGTTCCAGGCACTTGACCAGTGGCCAGACCCGGACGTCTATGTACACTATCCTGATGGTCAGCTTTTGTCGTACATAGACGCAAGAAACACAAATCGATCCTGGCCAGGCAGGCCTGACGGATTCCTTGCTGAAAAAGTCTCCTTTGCAGCAATGGAGATGATCCGTAATGAGGGTATAGATATCGTTATTGATTTGCATGAAGCAGAGGCGATGTACCCTGTGACCAACTGCATAGTTGCACCTGAGAAGTCAATGCCCTATGCAATAGGAGCTTCCTTCTATGTGAAGGGAAGAGAGAAGTTTGATAATCACGTGGAGTCTTCTCCAGCCGGTTACAGAGGCCTCTCACACAGGGAGATTGGTGATTGGTCCGACGCATACCCGTTCTTACTGGAGTCACCCGGAGTCCATCTTGATCAGATTACGGCTGCCAAAACTCCAGAACTGATTATCGATGGTATAGACCCATTTGTGTTGAAGGCTGGTGAAAAGGGATTGCTTTTCGTCCCGTACGACGAGAACGGATTCTCTATGGACAGAAGAGTCGGCCAGCATTCTTCAGTTATTCAGGAGATTCTGTCTCAGTGGACGAAGAAGAACCCCGACAGAGGATTCTCGGTTTCCGCCGCAAGATACGCCGAAATAGTCGAAAACGGACTTGGATACTACTTCAAGGACCCTGCTGAAGCAGATTCAAGAAAGATATACTACCAATAGAATGTCTTTCTGCATAGGAAAAGTGCATACGGGTTTTGCGTATGCACTTTTTTCATTTGCTATACATGTGAGGAATGGCCGTCATCTGAAACAATCTTTTCAAGCTGTAACAGATTGTCTATTGTGAAGTCGACTCGAATGGTTGGTCTGGATCCATTCTGAGAGAAGAAACATGTCTTTGTTCCCGCATCCCTTGCAGCAATGACGTCAAGGTCTCTATCACCAATGGAGAGAGTTGATCTGGGGTTCAGTCTATAATTTCTTATCGCGCTGACGAAAGCATCGGGGTCTGGTTTCCTCTTAAATCCGCTTTCTCTGGTGATTATGTCGCTGAAAAGCGAGGTCATTTCATAGTAACTTAGCAGCTTGAAAGCAGTCTTTCGTGATCTATGAGTTATGATCAGATTCTTACCGCCATTCCTTACAACTATTGAGCACACCTCGCGAGCACCTTCAAAAGGAGGTTGCTCGGCCGGGTCGAGTTCTTCTTCAGATTTCTTGAAGTCTTTGTAGAAGGCATAGTCAACTCCTCTATCCAAATAGAAGTCAACGGCCTTTCCGAGGGTGTCTTTCATGAGGGAGAGAATTTCGTTTTCGGAAGCGACATATCCCTTTCTAAGCAGAGCTTGCCTAAACAGTCTGACCATAGCTGGGTAGGTATTGAAAAGCGAACCGTCGAAATCCCATATGAGATTCTCGATCATCAGCTTTCACAACCACTGTATCTGTTGCACACCTGCAAAACAGAAGGAACCTGTTTCAAGGAGGTAACGACAAAATCAGCTTTTGTGGTTGCTGACGACGAATCTGGATTGAAGAGGCAGGTAGCTATTCCGGCGCGTTTCCCGGCCTCAATATCGATCTCTCGATCACCGATTGTAATAACTCTTTCTCTCTCAAGCCCATACTTGTCTATAATATACATAATTGCCTGTGGATCGGGCTTTCTGGCAAAACCACCGTCTGCAGATACAATTTCGGAGAAAAGATCCAGCATCTTGTAGTAATTCAGAAGTTTGGTCATGGAGTAATTACTCCTGTGACTGAAAAGGAAATTACTTCCACCGTTCTTATTAATCTGGATACAGGTATCCTTTGCCCCTTCAAAAGGTGGTTGTCTCTCCGGTTCAAGATGGTTCTCTATACTGTAGAAATCCTCCAGAAATCCACTGTGCAGTCTGTACTTATCCATGAAGTGTTGTGCAGCTTTCGATGTTGATTCCTTAAGCTTTTCAAGAATTTCTTTGTCGGAAGCTCTCACCTCATACTTCTCAAGGACCCTCGAGAATACCTCCGCTGCCGCAGGGTAAGTATCGAAGAGAGTGCCGCCGAAATCCCAGATAACGTATTCATACATAATGGATTCTCCTTTCCTGTTGCTAAGTCAATGATATACGCTTTTCGGAATTTCGTCCTGTCGGCTTTTTTAAGAATCTTCACCTTCTTCAAGAAATCTCAGCTTCGACTCAGCAATTATTCTCATAGTCTCTTCTCTTCCTACCCAGCCTTCTATGCCTGTCTTCTTTTTTTCAAGGTCCTTGTAGATGGAGAAGAAGTGCTCGATCTCTTTCAGTAGATGAGGTGGAACGTCGTCGAGCGTCTCGATATAGTTCCAGACCGGATCATGTATCGGAACACAAAGGACTTTCTCGTCAGGGCCCTTCTCATCCCACATCTTGAATGCGCCGATTGGCTTTGCCTCAATTAAACACCCGGGAAAAGTCGGCTCCCAGAGCAAAACCATTGCATCAAGCGGATCTTCGTCTTCGGCAAGAGTATTTAATATGAATCCATAGTCCATCGGGTAATGAACAGCAGAAAACAGAGTCCTGTCGAACCTTATCCTCTTGAGTTTCTTATCATACTCATACTTATTCCTACTTCCCTTAGGAATCTCTATCATTATGTCAAGCACGGTTTCTTCCTGCAAAGCTCTCACCTCCTTATCAATTATGCCAGAAAGACTACAGACTAATGATTATCACAAAAGAAGAACCCCCTAAGGGGGTTCTTCTAAACCTATTTCAAAACATTCTTACCTGTTGTTAAACAAGAATACCCAAGCAGCAGCGTCTTCGCCGTTGATCTTCCCGTCCTTGGGGAAGGAAATGTCACAGGTTGCGATATCCTCTGCTTCTGTCGAACCTATCTTTTCGACCAAAGCTTCGAAATCCTTCTCGTCGACAATGCCATCACCGTTTATATCAAGACTGTCTTCTTCGTGATGTGCAAGATCGTCGAAAATCGGAAGATACATCTCTCTTCCTTCGATTTCCCAGAAACCTATCTGTCCGCTCTCATATTGTTCCTCGCTAATGGCGGGGATTACATAGTAGCCCCCGTCTCCCCAATCATAGGCCCAGGAGTTCTTGATTATCCAGAAGGTGGTTGCTGTGAACTCTGGAGAACCGGTCTGTGTTGGATCCAAATATGTGTAGCTTTCGATTTCTTCGTCCAGTATAGGAGTTGCATCAGGATTCGTCCTGCCAGCTAGGATTATGTCATCGAGCTCGGTGGCATCCGCCCATCCAACTAGAGTGACTGCGTGTCCGCCTGTGCTGTAGTCTCCTTCTACAGGAGAATAGATTCCCTTGGAATAGAAGTTGAAACTGTATGGAACTGAGAAAGAGACGGCAAGAGATCCGTAATCCGCAAGAGCTGTCTTTATCATATTCAGATAATCCTCGTAGCTATATCCTAAGCGAGCTGCCGCTGTTGCAGGAGGTATCATCACACTTCTCGAGGACTTCAGCAGCGGAGCATTGTATGCCGATGGGGGCAGAGGAATCTCCTCTCTGGGGTCCAAATAGACTTCAGAATATGGAGCGTATTGTTCTTCCATCATTCCATACCTTATGAGATTGTACATTGCAAAGTAGCTGTTTCCACCCTCAAGGCTGTTCCTGTCCTGAACATAGTTGTCAGGTGAAAAGCTGTAGATGTCCCAGTCGATGTTATGATAGGTTCCCCATCGTTCCGAATAATCCAGGGTGTTATCCACGTTTCCGTTCATCCCATATATCTGCACTGCAAGCGCACTTTCAAAAGAACCAACAGTAGCGAAAGACCAGCAGCTGCCATGAATGAACTGGTCTCTAACGGGTTCAAGCCTCACGAAATAGCTTTCAGCCACTTCTCTCGGTTCCAAAAGGACGAAAGTTGACATCATGAGATCGTCTGTTGTGGTCATCCCCTGAATGGAAAAGTCCTCTACTTCTTCTATATATGCCATTCTAAGGTACTCAACCAACCGATCGCTAACATCCTTTGGAAGATCAATGTATCCATTAAGCCGCTCAAATATCGCATCGACATCTGCGATATTTGCGGTTTCAAGCTTTGCGACAAAGCTTTCTTCCAGACCTGCTTCCCAGCTCAAATTCAGCTTTTCTATTGAAGAATTTACTTTTTCCTCAGCTGACCTTACTTGAGTTGCAATACTTGCCAGTGCAAAGGACGATATCAAAACTACCGTAAGTAGAACTATAAAGGTTTTCTTCATAGTAATCCCCCCCTTACTCCAAGAAGACAATTGGTTCGTGGTCAACAATGAAACCGTCAACAGAACCATTGTCTACATCTCTGAAAGCGGGATTTGGCAAATCGGGATAGATGCCATATGTATCCCAGTAACCTTCGTACGCCAGTCCAACGGCAATGATCTCGCCTTCATAATCCTCAGGAACTGAGAAAGTGAGAGTTGCGAAGACATCATCGGCAGCTCCAGCTTCATCTGCTCCATTCAGGAAGGCTTTGTAAAGGGTGACAGCCTCATCACTACTCTTGAATGTTCCAACATCCTTCAAACCTGCCATGAAATTCCCGAACTCAACGCTTTCAAGAACCAAACCTTCGCTGTTCCACAGAGAGAGTTGAATATATCTGACATCATACAGATCGGCAAAACTCGCAACATTTTCTGTCATTACACCTACAGTAAACGAATCTCCAGGTCCTATATCGCTGTCAGGAGTGGAAAGGCTGATAATCGGTTTTTCGTCTGAATCATACCTCTCTCTTAGAGCAAACGCTTTGTAGGCTTCTCCGTAGTCGTTAAGCGTGTTTCCAAAGACATGAGCCTCAACCCATCTTGCATAAACTGTGTTTAGTTCAAAACCGACTTCCGCAAGAGGATAGAATAGAACGAAACCACTATACGGACCTTCTACTCCGGCATAATATACTCTAATTGAGTCCGTGCCATACTCAAAACCGTACGGTACCCAAAGTGTACTATAAACTTCCAAGTAACCCGGTAGGTACACGTACCTGTGTAGATCAGATCTGTTGTTAGGTATCTCTTCCCAAGTGTCATACAAGCCATCTTCATTGGTGTCCAGCAGGTTCAATCGCTTCCTTACAGTCACCTCTTCGGCAGGGACAATTTCCTCCGAAGCAGTTTTATAAAACCTCATGCCGAAGACTTCATCTTCGATGTACTCGAACAAATCGCTGTAATCGAAATACATCAGCCCAGCTCCAGATTGAAAGAGTTCTCTCTTCATATTAGTCGCTTTGAAAGAGATAGTCTTCTTTGTTTGAGCCCCCATCGAATCGGTCGCTACAACCTCTGCGACGTACTTTCCCTCTTCGTCTAGAGCGTACACCGCTTCGCCGGTGTCTACTACAGACAGAACTTCAGCCCCATTCTTGTAGAGCTTGAACTCAGAAGTGACTTCCGTGTCATCGAAGTCAGTTACTTCCCACTCGAAAGTGACAAGCGTCATCGGAGCAATTTCCTGTCCTTCCGAAACGGAGCCTGTCAACGATACCACTGGCGGATTGTTGATCTTGAAGCAGCCAGAGACAAAGAACAGGAATACAAGCAACAGAGATACGAACAATGCTTTCTTCATTCTCTTACCCCCTTTTTCGAGATTTCGTGTTCATGTACAATTATACATTCACAGGTGCCGATTCTGAAAACCTCATTTCTGAACAATTCTGCTTCCAGCGCTTGAAAACAAAATTGTCCACTTTACGTAGATCATGCAGGACACCGTCGGGAAATCCCTGAAAAACTTCGATAAACGAGTCGTCAACCTGCTTTTCAAATGAAGACTCTTGCCTCTCTGATCGACCGGGTTTGTCATCCCAAATTCAGTAACACTAGCATGTTATAATCCATCTAAGTTGCTTTTCTCAAGCTTTACACTCATTCGGGGAGGTAGCATATGTACGATTTCAGGGTGATTGAAAGGAAATGGCAGGATTACTATGCGAAGGAGAAGCCGTTTAACATAGATCTCAAGAAAGCGGAGAAGCCTTTCTACAATCTCATGATGTTTCCATATCCCTCCGCTGCCGGTCTCCACATAGGAAACATGTTTTCCTTCATCGGATCGGATGTATATGGAAGGTTCATGAAGCTCAAGGGCTACGACGTCTTCGAACCGATCGGTTTCGACGCTTTCGGTATACACAGCGAGAACTATGCCTTGAGAGTTGGGAGACATCCTGCTGAGCTCACTCCGAAAAGCATAGAGTACTTCAGAGAAGAGCAGCTCAAAATGATTGGTAATATTTTCGACTGGAACAGCGAAGCGATAACTTCTTCTCCGGAGTATTACAAGTGGACCCAGTGGATCTTCATTCAGTTGTTCAAGAACGGTCTTGCTGAGAAACGTGCGTCAAATGTTAACTGGTGTCCTTCGTGCAAGACAGTGCTGGCCGATGAGCAAGTAATTGACGGTCGTTGCGAACGATGCAATAATGAAGTCGAGAAACGTGAGATGAGTCAGTGGTTCTTCAAAATCACAAAGTACGCAGAGAAACTGCTGTCTAACCTCGAGAAGCTTGACTGGACGGATACTACTAAGAATCTTCAGCGCGCGTGGATAGGGAAATCTTCTGGAGCCACGATTTCTTTTAAAGTATCTGGAATGAATGAGCAGATAGATGTGTTTACAACCCGTCCAGATACGATATTTGGAGTAACTTACATAGTTGTAGCTCCTGAATACGGTCTGGTGAACAAGCTAGTCACGCCTTCAACAGTGGAGACTTTTGATAATTTCAAAGAAGAAGTGAAGAGCATGGATCTTGCCACAAGAACATCTATTTCTCGTCCAAAAAACGGGATATTTACCGGTTCTTACGCCATTCACCCTCTTACTGGTGAGGAGCTTCCAATTTGGATAGGAGATTACGTGCTGGCAGAATATGGAACGGGTGCCGTTATGGCCGTCCCGGCGCACGATGAGAGAGATTATGTCTTTGCGAAGAAGTATGGACTAGAGATAAGACAGGTCATAGAATGCGATCCCTCACAGTTGCCCTATACTGAGAAGGGAAAGATGATCAACAGCGAAAAGTACTCGGGTACGCTCAGTGTTGATTTCATCGACAAGATTGACGAAGTGAGCGAAAGCATAAAGGGCTCTGTGAACTATCACCTTCATGACTGGTGTATTTCCAGACAGCGCTACTGGGGTCCTCCGATACCAATGATCTACTGTGATAAGTGTGGAACTATCCCCGTCCCTGAAGATCAATTGCCAGTGATGTTGCCAAATACCGATGACTACATACCTGACGGCAGCGGCAAGTCTCCACTGGCCAAGAACAGCGAATTTGTCAACACGACTTGCCCGATTTGTGGAGAGGCTGCCAGAAGAGAGACCGATGTCTCCGACAACTTCCTTGATTCGGCATGGTATTATCTGCGATATCTCTCACCGAGCAATGACAGTGGACCTTTTGATGATGGGCTCGTTGAAAAGTGGTGCCCGGTCGATATGTATATAGGCGGAAATGAACACGCAACTCTCCATCTGATGTACTCGAGATTTCTTGCGATGGCGCTACACGATATGGGTTTTCTTCCTTTTGAAGAGCCGTTTGCTTCATTTAGAGGACACGGGCTTATCATAAAAGACGGGGAGAAGATGTCGAAATCGAAGGGAAATATCGTCAATCCCAACGAGTATTTTGAGAGCCATGGAGTGGATGCCCTTAGAACCTATCTGATGTTTATGGGGACCTTTCTCGAAGGCGGAGATTTCCGGGACAGCGGAATGGACGCGATGAGAAGGTTTCTGAATCGAGTTTGGGACATCGCAACAATGCCTGAAGGCAAGAGCTCGACAGATCTGAAGATAAAGATGGCAGAGACTGTGGAAAAGGTCGAATATTCAATCAAGAATATCAAGCCGAACACGGCAATAGCCGCTCTCATGGAGTTCGTCAATGAGGCTTCGAAAGAGAGCGCTATCGAGAGAAAGCTCGTAGTAGATATGGCAAAACTCCTCTCGCCTTTCGCCCCCTTCATTTGCGAAGAGATATACAGCACGAAAGGCGGGAAGAAGAGGACTATTCTTGAAGATGGTTTCCCTTCTGGCTATGAGAAATACGCTTCTCTGGCGAAGACTGAATTGCCTGTTCAGATTACCGGTAAGATGAGAGGAAAGGTTGTGCTTCCTCAGAACGCCTCCCAGGAGAAGGCAATGGAAGCGGTAATGGCTGATGAGAAGCTCTCAAAAATGCTTGAAGGAAAGTCAATAAGAAAGATCATCTACGTACAGGACAAGATAATCAATATAATTATTTGAGTGTAGTAAGAAATAGTATATTCTCAACATCTAGAAGGAGGGCCAGTGGCTCTCCTTTGTTTTCCATCGATTAGTCTCCGTTTTGATGTGGGTTTTCGTGAAACGAAAATGCTTGAATTTTCGTATCTTGCATGGTGTCTTACAGTACTGAACACAGCCTCTTCCAGAACTGCTTGTTGATTATCTATGGAAAGCGGCAGATCAAAGTGGTAAAAACCATCAGGTGCGTCATGCTCGCTTCTCAGAGACTCGTATTTCTTGCGTAGTCCCATTTCCTCTATCGTGTAGTATCGACCACGTAATCTGCCTCGATATATGTTTCATTACCCGCTAGACTGTGGAGAATCTTCTTGAGCGACAACTTCTGTTTGTATCCGAAATGATGCATCGACTGAACCGAAATGGCAATGTCGAATTCTTCCGATGGCAAATCAACTTAGAAGTAGGAACCGGTAATCAAGTTCAGGCTGTCCAGTCTGTCTTCATGTTTGATTCTAAGAATTTCGAGCATCTTCTGGGACAAGTCGACACATGCTACTCTGGTTGTCGTGTTTAGTCTGAATATCTCGTCGAGTTCCGCAACCGAGATCAAGTATTTTGATTCCAGCAGTAACTAAAACTAACCTTTCCACTTCTCTGTAGAATTTAGCAGATTGATATTGTTCTTCATGTGTGATTCGAATGAATCGGCTCTTCTTCTGTCGAAAACACGAAAAAGGAAGGAAGCCATTCTTCCAGTTCCAGTTGATTATTATTTACTTCTTTTTTTCTTTTGTTTTTCTCTCTCTATTCTCTACGATCTCTACGAATCAAAACACACATGTCCCCTTTCTTCAGTCGCTATGATCTTCTGTATTAATATTGAAGTAGTCAGCAAACGTTATGTTTTTTCGAAATGGCGAATCGAGCTGTGATGATTTTGCACTTCACGAAAATCAAACTTAACATTACTCGAAAGGAGACAGGAATGATTGTAAGTGCGAGCAGGAGGACAGATATCCCTGCTTTTTATTCAGAGTGGATGATAGAGCGTTTGAAAAGTGGCTTTGCTCTTGTTAGGAATCCGTTCAATCCCCATCAGGTGAGCAAAGTTATCCTAAATCCAGAAGCAGTAGACTGCTTCGTATTTTGGACAAAGGATCCCAAAAAAATGTTAGACAAGCTGAATCACTTTGCCGATTACTGTTATTATTTTCAATTCACGATTACGCCCTATCATGGAAGTGTAGAGCCTGGGCTTCGCAACAAGAGAGAGATTATCGAGACCTTCAAAAAGCTTTCCGGAAAGATTGGAGAAAACAGAGTGATTTGGAGATACGATCCTATTCTGATAAATGCAGACTATAGTGTCGACCATCATCTACGGGCCTTTGAAAAAATGGCGCATTTGCTTAAGGGTTTCACTGAAGAGTGTGTGATTAGTTTTCTCGATTACTATCAGAAGATCTCATCAAACCTTCGAAAACTTGATGCAAGGGCGCCTAATGAAATTGAGGTAAGGAAAATTGCCAGCCATTATTCAGAAGTATCATCTTCTGAAGGAATGAAGCTGAAGACATGTTCAGAGACCGTTGATCTTTCGGAATATGGAATTAGTCACGGAAGCTGTATTGACGGGACGGTAATTGACACGCTGACAGGCAAAAGGATTGATCACCCAAAAGACAGATATCAGAGAGCTGCATGCCGCTGTGTCGAGAGTGTCGACATTGGCGCATATAATACCTGTCTTAATCGTTGCCTATACTGCTATGCAAGCTTTAGTGAGAAAGCGATTCGTAGAAATTATCATTCCTTTAATCCAAAGGCCCCGCTTCTTTGTAGCGAATTGCAGGAGCACGATGAGATTACTGAGAGAAAGAAGTAGAGATATGCTAAATTTGGTAGAAATGATCTATACTAAGTCTGCCTCACTTGCCAGTTCATTCGAAGAAATCTGTTTTGCCCGTATTAAACAAGGTAATCTTTTTCATCATGCTATCCTGAAAGAAGTATCTTATAATTGGCTTGAGAGAAGAGTTTCTATGTAAGAATGCGGTAGGAGGGTTTCTAATGGAAGAATTCTTGAGTGGCGATCTCTTCAGATGGGTTCTTATGCCTCTGATAATCTTCTTCGCAAGGATCATCGACGTTTCTCTTGGAACCACGAGAATCATAATGGTTTCGAGAGGCAAGAAAGAAATAGCAAGTGTTATCGGTTTTTTTGAGATTATTCTGTGGTTGCTCGTTGCCAGCAAAGTAATCCAGAGTGTTGACAATGTACTTTACATTCTTGCTTATGCAGGTGGCTTCGCGGCCGGTAGCTACATAGGAATGCTCATTGATGAGAGGCTTGCAATTGGAACCGTATCGGTTAGGCTGATAATTTCGAGAGATCCAACTGAACTTATAGAAAAACTGTGCCAGGCTGGATTTGGAGTTACAAAGATAGACGCTCACGGTGCTCGAGGAAAGGCTTACATTGTTTACAGTATCATAAACAGGAAAGAAGTGGAAGACTTCGAGAGAATCGCTCTGGAATGCGTTCCAAAGGCGTTCATGTCAGTTGAAGATATTCGAAAGGTAAAAGAGGGGGTCTTCCTCCCCAAAGATACGATGCGCCTCAGAAGGGAATCCCCCTTAAGAAAGTCCAAATAGCTTTCCAGAAGTGTTATTATTTAGAGAGATGAGGGGGATGTCCCCCTTATCTCTTTATGTCATTGAAAATGTTGCCATCTCTGATTTCAACTATTCTGTCTGTCTCTTCTGCGATTCTTCTATCGTGAGTAATTATTACGAATGTTGTTCCGTATCTCTTGTTGAGATCACGCATGAGGCTGAAGACCTTCGCTGAGGTATCGGAGTCGAGATTGCCCGTAGGTTCATCTGCAAGTATAATCTTCGGATTGTTGATAAGGGCCCTTGCTATTGCGGTTCTTTGCTGCTGACCTCCCGACATGTTTGGAGCTAGATTATTCCTAACCTTGCTGATTTCAACGACATCCATTAGTTCCTTCGCCCTTTCCATAATTTCCTTCGAGGGTTTAAGACCTTTAATTCTGTAAGGAAGAATTACGTTTTCGAAAGCAGTGAACTCGGGAAGCAGATAATGAAACTGGAATATGAATCCAATAGTCTCATTTCTAACACTTGCGAGTTCATTCTTGTTCATTTTGTTTGTCTGTTTCCCTGCGATTTTTATTTCACCGCTCGTGGGTTGATCTAAAGTGCCCATAATGTTCATGAGTGTAGATTTTCCGCTTCCAGACTGTCCGACTATCGAAAGAAACGATGAGTCTTCGATTTCAAGATCCACACCGTGAAGAACTTCTGTCTTCACAACCGTTCCGTAAACCTTTTTTATATCCTTAAGCTCGATTATGTTAGCCATTTCGTATCACCTCAACAGGGCTGAGTTTGGAGGATCTCCTGGCTGGGACCATTGCGGCAATAGTTGAAGCGCCAATGGCAATGAGCGCGGACAACATTACAAACCCATAACTCAGAGAGATTCTGATGATCGGTTCTCCGTCAGTTCCTACGGCAAAAGTGGAGAACATAATTATAAGCAGGATTCCGAATGCAATTCCAACTACTGCTCCCACAATGCCGAGAGCGAGTCCCTGAAAGAGAAAAACGAAACTCGTCGTGGAATCCTTAAGTCCCATAGCTTTCAGAATTCCGATCTGCCTTGATTTCTGGACTACAGTTATTGCGAGCACGCTTGCTATTCCAAGGGAAACGGCTATGATTACGAACACCTGAATCATTATGCTTGAGACGCTCTGCCCGTTCAGTCCGGAGAGGAGATCTTCGTTCTGAGATTTCCAGTCAGTTACAAGTAAAGCAGACCCCGAAAGACGTTCCGAAATGACAGAGGCGTTTTCATCGGCTCTGAAGACCTCGCTCACCTGCATCTCTATCGATGTGACTGCATCACCAAGTTTTCCAACTGACTGAGCGGTGCCAATCGTTGAGATCATCCAGTTTTTGTTAAGGCTTGCAACACCCAGATCGAAGACACCGACTACCTTCAGAATCTCAACTGCTCTATCCGGAGTGAAGATTGTGATTTCTTCTCCAAGGTTCACATCGAGCTCATCCTTAAGACCCTTGCCGATAATGATTTCTCCGTCTCCTTCAGGAAGGCTGCCATCAATGAGGCGACTATCCGTCTTGTAAATAACATGTGATTCGGGGAACTGCAGACCTCGGAGGAGAACAGATAAGGTTCTGTCGCCGCTGCTTATGAAGACAGGAACATCTGCGCTTGCAGAAAGAGCCGTCAGATCTGTTGGCAAATCAAGAGAAGCGATTTCCGAAATTATGCCTTGCCAGTCTTCTACTCTGTTGTTTTCCGATGAGGAGACAGTTATCTGCGAAGAGCTTCCGATTGTTGTATCCACCAGGTCTTTTTGGAGTCCCTGGATAAGCGAGCCTATGAATACCTGAACGGAAACACCTATTGCAATTCCCATTACTATGAGAAGAGTTTGGGTCTTGCTGGAAGATAGAAAGCGCATCGCAATTGAAAAAGCCAATCTCATTTTACATCACACTTCCCCAGAGCTAGAATCTCTCTTGGATCTTTCAGGAAAATATCTGCACCGACTTCCTTCCAGTAGTCGGGATTTTTTTCGAATGCATTTCCACCTACGACAACTCTCGATTTCCCACCGGCTTCTTTAATTCGCGAAATCATCCTTCGTGTGTTTATTAGGTTGTAGTAGTTTGAAACACTAATCGCAACGTACATTGGACTCAGCTTTTTCGCAGCCTCAAGGAAGGTGTCTAGCGGGGTATTTGCTCCGACGAATATGGAATTGTACCCAGCGATAGTGAAGATATCCGAAATCATTCTAGCTCCGATCTCATGATACTCTTCGGGCGGGCAGAGTACTGCCACTGTCTGATCATTCTTTTCTGATCCATTGTCTCTTCTTTTCTTCACAATATAAGGGAAGCAGCATTCCATTACCGTTCTGACAATAGAGCTCCTTATATGTTCGTTCCATATGCACAATCTGTCGCTCACGTAGTCGCAATCCCAACTCCTCAATGCGGGTGCAAGAATATCCAGATACAAATCGATTACTTCAACATTGCCAGACTCAAGCGATTCTATGCACACCATCACTGCCCTCTCTTTATCTTGTGAGTCGAGAGCGCTTATAAAGTTGCTCTTGATATCGTTCAAGATGTCCTCCTTATTCTAGTGAATCAAGCATTTTCATATCCTCTCTGTCGAGAACAATCATGCCTGCTTCTAGATTTTCTCTCAGGTGTTCAAGCTTGGATGCCTTTGGTATGACCACCACACCATCTTTCCCCAGCAACCATGCAAGCATTACTTGCTGAACAGAGGCCGAGTACTTTTCAGAGAATCCAGTCAGAAGTTTCTCGGTTGAGGCTTTTAATGCGTTTCTCTTTAGCGGCGAGTATGCGGTTAGGGTAATGCCATGATCTTGGCAGTATGGTAGAAGCTCATTCATTGCTTGCCGGTCTTCTAGATTGAAGAGAACCTGATTGTTTACAATAGGTTCCTTTGAAATAGATACGGCCTTCTTAAGGAGCTGCGTGTCGAAATTAGAAACTCCGATATGCCTTATCCGTCCGTTCTTCACTTCTTCATTCATCGCCGAAAGAGTCTCTTCTAGCGGAACTTCAGGATTCGGCCAGTGAATAAGATACAGATCAATATAGTCTGTTCTCAGCCTCTTCAGTGTTCTTTCAAGGGCTTTGTGTAAGTCAACACTCCGCAAATGAGTGGGCCAGACCTTAGATGTGATAAACAATTCTTCTCTACTGAAAATCGAGACTGCCTCTCCAATTATTTCTTCGGTATGGCCACCACCATAGTATTCGGCAGTATCTATGTGCTTGTAACCCATTTCAATGGCTCTGGACAATGTGTCAATGTGTTCTCTGTCCCTCGTTTCATCAGGAACGTCTCTTCCTCCGATCTCCCATGTGCCTAGACCAATGGCGGGGATTTCTCCTTTGTTATCCTTCAGAGTTCTATATATCATTTAGATCACCCCCATTCCCTAAATTCTACATTAATATTTCGATAGATAATAGTCTGCCGATAAATCTAGAACTCCTCCTGGTTAATATAGGTAGACTGCCTTTGATGTATAATAAATGGAACGGGCTGATCACTTTGCAATAGTAGCTATGAACGGTCTTTCACAAACGGCTTTTCCAGAAATCAGGGTCTACATCTGGTACCTTCCTGTGTTAGTTATAAACAGAATCTAAGAAACCAGACGAAGGAGGGAGCGCCATGTACATTGTTTGCGATTTGAGGTACGCTGTTTCTGAAAGTAGATCCACAGAGGCTTTGAAGATGATACTTGAGACGCTCTCAAAGAAGTTACTTCTGGGAGCCCAAGGTGACACGCTCAACATGAGAGCCGAGACTGAAGATACAATTGAAGTTCAGATCATGGCTCTGAAAGGTTCCTGTTCCTTTGAAGAAGTGGTGCCAAGGATCAACGAGTACCTTTCACTGATCTCAAGAGCCCTGGAAACAAGTTTTCCAGATTACAGAGTAGTCAGTTCATACATCTACCCCGATGAAGAAGAGACACCTTACCTACTCTGTTGAAGTCATAAAAAGAGGGCCAAGAGCCCTCTTTTTCTTTAGAATCGAAACCTCTGTTCGGCATAATTGTATGGTTGACAAACAAAGTAGCGAAAAGTATAATTATATTGTAGCTAATAATAATTATTATAAATATGGAGGTGCTTTATGGAGAAAAGGATTCCATTGATCGGAGAAGATTTCCCTGAGATGAAAGTCAAGACGACACATGGGGTAATGAACCTACCGGAAGCTCACAAGGGAAAATGGTTTGTTCTATTCAGTCATCCGGGGGACTTTACACCGGTTTGCACGACCGAATTCGTGGGCTTTCAGAGAAGATATGATAAGTTCAGAGAGTTAAACTGTGAACTCGTAGGTCTTAGCGTTGACCAAGTCTTCTCTCATATAAAGTGGACGGAGTGGATAGAAGAGAAGCTAGGTGTGAAAATCGAGTTCCCTATTATCGCGGACGAAATGGGCGAAGTAGGAATGACTCTTGGGCTTATTCATCCTGCAAAGGGAACGAATACTGTCAGGGCGGTCTTCATTGTTGATCCGAAGGGAAAGATCAGAGCTATCCTCTATTACCCGCAAGAGCTGGGAAGGAATATGGATGAGATTCTCAGAATGGTAAAGGGCTTCCAGGTTGCCGATAAGAATGGAGTGGCTATTCCGGCAGATTGGCCAAACAACGAGATCATTGGGGATCACGTAATCATTCCTCCCGCATCAGATGTCAAGACTGCTGAAGAGAGAAGGGGCAAGGAAGGTTGTTACGACTGGTGGTTCTGCCACAAAAGCTTATAGAGTAATAGATAGAGTGTAAGCAGTTAGTACTAATGGGATCGGCATTGGCCGATCCCATTTTTATAGCTCTATTATGCTTAGGATATCTTCAGTGAACTTCTATAATCGGTTTCCTCTGCAGATTGCATAAGATCTCTTGGTTCAAACCATACTCTTAGAGCTAGTTTCTTAGAGTTATTTCTATCTAATCGATGCTAGATTGACGAGAATGGCAGTGATGGATCCTGAGGCGGTGTATAGCCTCTTTGAACGAAAGAAGAAGTTTGGTATCATTAGGGTGAAAAAAATTTCCTTCGGAGGTGGTGAAAATGAAAAAAATATTCTTTGTAGTATTTCTGGTATTGATGCTTTCGGTAACAATGACTGGAAAACTTGTTTACTGGCACACTCAGGAAGAAGAATCCAGACAGCAGATTATCGCTCAGTTGATCGAGTCGTTTACAATTGAAACCGGAGTAGAAGTTGATGTTGTGGCAATCGAGGAGAACGAGATGTTCTCGAAATTGGCTGCGGCTTCTGCGGCCGATACACTTCCAGACCTAATTGAAGCTGGCGCTGAAACTATTCTCGGCCTTGGAGCTGACGGTCTTCTGGATACTGTGATTCCAACAAGATTCATCAGAAATGCAGGGGATTTCTACACTGGTGCAACAAGATTTGTTATTACTCCGGCTGGGGATCAGTATTTTGCTATTCCTTATCACGGATGGGTTCAAGGAATTTGGTACAGAAGAGATTGGTTTGAAGAAGCGGGTCTTGCCGAACCAACAACTTGGGATGCGATTATGGAGGCGGCAAAGTATTTCCACGATCCTCAGAATGGAATGTATGGAATCGTACTTGGAAAGACCAACGATGCCTACGCGGAACAGGTCTTCACAATCTTTGCTTTGTCAAACGGAGCAAGGATTTTCGACAAGGACGGAAATGTAGTCATTAACTCTCCTGAGATGAGAGAGGTACTTCAGTTCTACAAGGACCTTGGCGCATATTCAGCTCCAGGACATACCTACTGGCAGCAGGCAAGAGAACTCTATCTTGCGGGTAGGACACCTATGATGTTCTACTCAACTTACGTCATGGATGACCTGGCTCTTGCCGAGATTCAGACTCAGTTCATAAGCGACTTTGATCCAGATCTTGTTAAGAACACTGAATTCGCTCCCATGATGACTAACAGCAGGCCTTCCTCCTTTGGACAGGTCTTGTCGCTCGCGATCGTCAAGTCTTCCCAGAACAAGCTTGATGTTCTCAAACTTCTCGATTTCATGTTCGAGCCGGACAATTACATAAAGTACATACATATGGCTCCCGGTGGAATGCTTCCTACAAGAGCTTCCATAGCTGAAAGCGAAGAATTCCTGAACGATCCAAAGGGGATTTATAAGAGCTACGGCGCAGAAAAGATCAAGGCAATCATTTATGGTATGGAGAACATTGAGAAGTTCGGTTATGTAGAAGGAAGAGTCTTCCCCGAAATGGGAAAGATATCCGGAGCCTTCACTATAGGTAATGGCATAGTCATGATGTTCGATAACAACGCAACCCCAGATCAGGTTCTAACCTTCTGGAGAGAGGACATTAGAAAGCTTATAGGAAGATAAACGCCTGACATCGAAGGCCCCGGAGCCGGGGCCTTCCTTTTTTGGAGGTAGATCTTATGCAGCAAGCAGCCTCTTCCATATTGAAGAAGGAAAATAGTTTAGGTTGGAAACTTGTTTCGCCAACAGTAATCCTACTGATGATATTGATAATCTATCCGGTGGCGTATAACATATACATTTCGTTTTTCGACTACGGGATTACTAGTTCAACGTTCGTAGGATTAGAAAACTATATCCGAGTTTTCAAAGACGCTGCTTTCTGGAAGTCCTTCTTCATAACAGTTGGTTTCACTCTGATGACAGTTATTGGAAGTATATTGTTGGGTCTCGGAGTAGCGCTGATGATGAACAAGGAGTTCAAGGGGAGGGCGATAGTTAGGACGATCATTCTGCTTCCATACATTACCCCACTTATCTCGATAGTCTTTTCATGGAAGTACATATTTGATCCAAGCTACGGGCCTTTTATGCAGTTATTCAGTCAAAGTCTCGGATGGGTCTCTCCGCAACTTGATCTCCTAAACAACTCGAACAATGCATTCTTTGTGGCATCGATATTCAACATTTGGCGGAACTTCCCTTTTGTTTACCTGATGCTGCTTTCAAGACTTCAATCTATTCCCGATGAGTACTACGAGGCTGCAGAAATCGATGGAGCAACATCATGGAGTAAGTTCACGAATATCACTCTACCGGAGATCTATTTCGTCATGGGTGCTGTCGCTCTCATGAGGGGTATCTGGAATTTCTATAAGTTTGACGAGGTCTATCTGATCAGCAAGAGAGCTGGCACTCTGCCTATCTTTATCTATGAAAGGGTTATCGGTACAACTTCGCCGGAGTACGGAGTGGCCGCGGCAATTGCAACAATCCTTATGGTAATTATGCTTGGGCTGATAACTGCATACGTGAAGAAGGTGTTGAAATGGTAAGGAAGAAGACACCTTTCAGAAGAGTCATGTTTGCATTGGGGATCTCTTTAATCTGTTTCTTCATACTCATTCCGTTTTATTTCATGGTTCATGTATCTCTTAAGGCAGACTACGATCCGAACAAAATGACATTCTCAGATTTCACAATCAGAAACTATCTGGAGATATTTGGGCTTATTCAAAGTAGTGAGACAGAGTTTTTCGGCGATGAGATAATTAGGGCAAATCTTGAACCTGTATTGAAGAGGATAGATGAGTTGGAAGAGAGAACGGCCTCAATTGAAGTGTATACGCGGTATGTTCATGATGTACAGCTCAAGGCCAAGGAAAAAGAACTGAGAGATATCGTTGATCTTGTGATCGACTTCAGTGGAATTGATGTAACAGACAGGGAAGAGTTTATTGAAAACTCGCTCGTTCCAGGTACAGAGGAGGCTTCAATAATCGAGGAAAACATGAAAACCATATTCAGTGCAAATGATGTGAAACGGTTCACGGATTTGAGAGCCGAGGTTGACAACGCTCTCTCCGAGGAAGCGCTTGCCGCCGGTTTCGAAAAGGCAAAGGCTCAACTGAAATTATTCGAAGCGCAGAAGACAAAAATATTGGAAGAGAGAGCTAGTGAATTTCCCTTCTTGAAATACCTTAGAAACTCGCTGATATTCGCAGGGATTTCCGCTTTGATAAGCCTCTTCGTAGCGATTTTAGGAGCATATGCATTCTCGAGGCTGAGATTCAAGGGTAGGGGACTTGTTCAGCGTTCGGTTCTTTTCGTGTATCTGTTCGGTGGTACCGTAATAATGGTGCCGCTTTATCAGATGGCGGTGAAACTTGGAATCCTTTCTACTCCATTTGGTACCGGAGTTTATCTGATCATGGTCTATGTTATTCAGACACTTCCGGTTTCTCTTTATATGTTGGGAAACTATTTCCGGACAATTCCGTTTTCAATAGAAGAAGCGGCGATTATCGATGGCTGTTCCAGAGTGCAGGCGATCTTCAAGATTGTTATTCCGCTCTCTCTTCCAGCAATTGTCACAGTATATATCTATGCCTTTATGATTGGATGGAACGAATACTTGTTTGCATCTGCCTTCCTTGGCCTAAAATCCTATAAGGATCTCTTCACTCTTCCAATTGGGTTGAATGCGTTTTCCGGTTCGGCTCATGCAGTATGGGGAAGGCTGATGGCGGCTTCAGTAGTTTCGGCAATCCCAATCATAATCATCTTCAGTCTCATGCAGAAGTACCTGACAAGCGGATTCACTGCCGGAGGTGTCAAAGAATAGGAGGTGGAAACATGCCTGGACTGAATCAGAAATCATATGACATAGTAATCGGAATACCTAGTTTTAACAACTCGAATACTATCAAATACGTAGTCGAGACGGCAGCAAAAGGTCTCGGTAAGTTTTTCCCATCGTTGAGAGGCTGTATCATCAATTCAGACGGAGGATCGACGGACAATACTGAAGAGGTTTTCTATTCAGCTTCCAGTGATGGAATAGATCTGCTTTCTTTCAGATACCGGGGGATCTCCGGAAAGGGAAGCGCAATGAGATCGATAATGGAGAAAGCCCTCACTCTCGATGCTCAGGCAGTGGTATTTCTCGACTCGGATTTAAGAAGTGTAGAACCTTTTTGGATAGATAGACTTGCGCGTCCGATCTTTGAAAAGAACGCAGCGTACGTTACCCCTTACTATATTCGACACAAGTATGACGGCACGATAACCAACAGCATATGCTACCCTCTAACAACGGCCCTTTATGGAAAGAAGGTAAGACAACCTATTGGAGGAGATTTCGGTGTAGGCAGAGAGATGCTTGACTATTACATTTCCGTATCTGAGGAGACATGGAAGTCCGACGTTTCCAGATTTGGAATTGATATCTGGATGACCACTTCTGCCATTAATGAGGCAAGAGGAAGAATATACCAGGCTGCTTTAGGTACGAAAATTCATGACGTGAAGGATCCAGGCAAGCAGCTTGGAAATATGTTTAGGGAAGTCGTTGGCACTTTGTTTTCCCTTATGCAGAGATATGAAGATTACTGGACAGCGGTTACAGATTACTATGAATCGCCAATCTATGGTGAAGTGGCAGCTGGAGTTCCAGAATCGGTAGAAGTCGATTTGGGAAATATGATTCTCAAGTGTTATGAGGGCATTAAAGAGCAAGAGGGCTTCATTGGGGAGATCCTTGGATCGGATATTTCTCATGAGCTGTTCCTTCTTGGAAAAACGAATGCGATGATTGATGATGATCTATGGGTTAGAATCATATACAGGATTGCTTCAAGATACAGAAATGTTGCACTTAGGAATAGACTGATAGAGTTGCTCGTTCCTCTTTATTTTGGGAAAGTTGCGAATTTTGTTTCGAGAACTGAGAAAGAATCTCAAGAGAAAGCCGAAAAGGAAACCGACAGACTCCTTGAGAAGTTTATGAGCACAAAGGATGAGTTGATATCAATATGGGAGAAGAGTTCAGAATAACAGAGAAACTCAAAGCTATGATAAAGGGGTTGAATCCGGCTGAGAAGAAGGCCGCGAAGTACATTATCGATTTTCCGGATGATGTGATTCACCATTCAATTAGCGAACTGTCTGTGCTCGCCGGGACGAGTGAGACCACTATCTTCAGATTATCAAAGAAGTTGAGTTTCAATGGCTACCAGGCTTTCAAAATCCAGCTGGCAAGAGAGCTTTCGAGTGAAACTCCGTCGATTTCTGCTGACAAGAACAAGTTGATTTCAGATCTTATTGAAGCACTGAATCAGCAGAATCATCTAATAGACGAAGTTCAGCTTGACAGAATCGCAAGTCGAATTGTGAAGGCAAGCAGGCTAATATTCTTCGGAGTGGCTTCTAGCGGAATAGTAGCGGAATTTGGAGCCACGCTCTTCATGAGGGCAGGTTTTTCGACAGCCTTCTATACTGATCCTCATTTGCAAATAATGACGGCCGTTTCTCTGAACAAAGGCGACATTGTTTTTGGGATTTCTGCTAGCGGAAATATCAGAGATACTGTCAAGTCAATCGAAGTAGCCTCTGATTCTGGAGCATATACTGTAGCGATTACAGGTGGGATCGGATCAAGAATTGTCAGCGTTTCTACTGAGACGGTCTATGTCGCCCAGGGAGGACATGAGACTGGGATACCACTTCTTCAACCAAGAGTATGCCAGCTTGCTGTGATTCAACTCTTGCTTGAGAAGTCGATAAGGCTTAGAAACGGAACAATGCAGACTCTGGAAAAAGTGGATAGAACACTTGATAAGAAGAGATACATCTGAGCTTATTACAAGGAGTGTCGTCTTGTATTAGGTAAAGAATTGGTTTATACGGATTAAGAACTTCAGGTATTGATAGATCTGACTTGCGTAGCATACATTAGGTATCATATATGAACTGTTGAAGAGGCAGCTTTTCAGTAATTTGTGGAGTTCTCCGCAAAAGAAAAGCCCTTTCTGAAAACGGCGATGCAAGACTCTACTACGCCTGCATGATAAAGAGATCCGCTGTTCTTAGCGATTTCGGCAAGAGCAAACTTCACTCCGTAAGTGGTCCTGTAAGGTCTATAAAAGCTCATTGCCGAAACTACCTCTGAGACTGCAAGAATACATCCTTCAAGACTTATTTCAGAGCCAGTCAAACCATCTGGATATCCCGACCCGTCCATCCTTTCGTGATGCTGAAGAATCGCATTTGAAACTTTGTCCGGAAATGGAACTCTTTTGGTAAGTTCGAACCCGGTTCTTGGATGTTCTTGAAGAAGCTTCAACTCAAAACTATGGAGAGGGCCGGGCCTGCTAATCATATCAAGAAACAGTGAAATCATACCAATATCGTGAATCTTTCCGGCCATTTCAATACAAACTTTTGTAAAGGAATCAAGCCCCATCTCATCGGCTATTGCAACTGCAAGCCTCGAGACATTAACTTCATGAGCTTCCACGTAGATGCTCTTGATCTTAAACATCTCCAACAGCGAATCAGCGGTCCCCCTGCAGATATCAAGACGGCTGGCAATATCAAACTCTATGTCTCTATCAGGAGCGCTGCAGTAATCATCATTCATTGAAAACTCCCCCGTTCGATGAACATATGGATGGAGCCTGGAAATCTCGAGAACATTTTTTCGGTCCATTCTTGCTGTATCGTATAGACAGATTGCCGCTATCGGGAATTCTTCAACCAAGTCATTAACGGATGCTTCGTACTCAAGAAGCTTTTCAAGCCTTGCACCCGATTCGAAGATCGGAGTGCCTATTCCTGCTACGCAGAGGCCTTCGAATCCTTCTTTTAAAGCATCCATTACCGCTTTTTCAAGAAACATGATGGAGCTATCTGGATCGAAAGTCCCTTGCTTTAGGTACGACTGAGTTGTTTCAATGAGTTCCAACGACTTTGCTTCCAGCAATTCATCGATACTGCTTTCTCTGTCAAGAAGGATTTTCTTCAAAACTGTGAATTCCGATTCGGCCCCCAGATATAGAATCTTGGCGTTATTAAACAGACCTTCGCTCAAAACAGAGTCGAGTGTAATTCTGAAGGCTTTGCTGTTGTTATATAAAGCAATATTGTGTGATCCAAATTTCATGAGCAACAACTCCAAAAAGAGAGAGTTCGAATTTGGTTTGAATGAACACTTTCTTCATATTATAGCATGTGCAAAATCCGTTCAAGCCGAACGCACACTTGTTTGAGATAATTGGTGAGAGACCTGCTGAGAGCAGTATGAGTCGGTTATACGTGGAAGATCAGACATATTGGAGTCTTGAAGGTGATACGCTTACATGTTCTTGGGAAAAGTAATGGTTACAGTTGTCCCCATCATATATCTTGACCTGACGTCTATTGTCCCATTTATTAGATTTAGAGCGTGCTTGACGAGAGATAGCCCCAATCCAAGTCCAGACGACCCCGATGTCCTAGCGTTGCTAGCTCGATAGAATCTTTCAAATATTCTGGGGAGTTCGTCACTCTTAATGCCTATTCCATCATCCTTCACGGAGATGTAGATATTAGATTCGTCTTCACGAGAAACCACTTCGATTTTATTCCCGACACTCGAATACTTGACAGCATTCGAGATGAGGTTGGATATTACTCTGAAGAGGAGCATCGAGTCCACGGCGGCATAAGTATCCGGCGACACAGTTGTGATGATCTCGAGTTTCTTTCGATTCCATTTGGCTTGAAGGTCGCCTATGGCTTCATCTACAAGTTCTCTTAGATTCACTGTTTCAACTTTTACTCTGTAGTTCTGCAGTTCGAGGTTGGATAGTATACCAAGCTCTTCGACGAGTCTTGAAAGTCTTCCTGTTGATCTGGATATTCTATCGATTGTCTCAGAGACATCGTTGGGCAGTTCACTGTTCCTGTCCATCAGTAGTTGCACGTAGCCGTTTATGACGGCCAGAGGTGTTGAGAATTCATGAACGATTGAATTTACGAAATCCATCTTGGCACTCTCAAACAACTTTTCACTTGTTATATTTCTGGCAATCACGTAAGGGGGTGAGACTTTGATCTTCAAATAGTGGGTTGTCTCGTCTTTAACAAATACCGTATCTGTACAGTAATGAGATCCAGAGATGAAGCTGTCTACTATGTTCGAAATCCCCTGAACATGAAGAGCATCGGGAAGAGCCGATCCCTCGATTTCGCCAAGTAACTTTTTGGCCGATAAGTTCGCATACGATATAACCAGGCCTTCATCGACCATTATGATTCCTTCACTGAGTTCGTTGAGCAATGATTCGTTCACTTCTGATCCCCTAGTGCAAATTTGTAGCCCACTCCCCTTACTGTCCGAATGAACCCTTCTCCGATTTTTTCTCTTAGTTTGCTGATGTGTACGTCTACAGTTCTGAAGTCTCCGAAGAAATCAATCCCCCACACCTTATCCAGCAGCTCTTCTCGCGTGAAAACCCTCCCGGGATTCTCCGCTAGCAACTTTAGCAACTCGAATTCACGTCTGGTGAGTTCTTCGGTCCTGCCGTTCTTGGTAACGGTGTACGATTTCAGGTTCACAATGGCCTCGCCTATTGCAAGATTCTCGTCCAATGTGCCGGATAGCTCGCTTCTCCTCATTACGGCCTTTATTCTCGCTACGAGAGCCCGCGGATTAAAAGGCTTTGTGACATAGTCATCGGCACCTAGTTCCAATCCGAGTATCATGTCAAGGTCCGATTTCCTTGCAGTCAAGAAGATTATGGGAATTCTTGGATGCTTAATCCTGATCTTCTTCACTAGATCAAGACCGTTTGCATCGGGCAGCATAATGTCAAGTAATATTACGTCTGGTCTTCCTGCCCGAAGAGCTGTCCAGAGTTCCTCTGCACTCGCGGCTGTGAAAGTCTCCATACTCTCGTTTTCGCAAGCTGTCCTAACAATGTTCAGAATATCGAGATCGTCATCAACAATCAATACCTTCAACGTCGCATTTCCTCCTTAAGACTCTCACCCTTTTTTATGTAGTAGATCTCTTCAGCGATATTCGTTGCATGGTCGCCGGCTCTTTCCAGAAATCTTGATACTAGCAACAGGTCAAGAAGCTGACCAATTGCGCCGGGGTCAGACATGCTTATCAGCTTGTCTCTCACTTCCCTCTTGATGTAAAGATAGTATTCGTCAACCTTACTGTCTTCAGTCCAAACTCCCTTGGCGGCTTCCGTATCCTTGCCGTAATAAGCGTCAATTACCTCTTCCAGCATCTTTTCTACCACGGCAGTCATCTTCTTTATGTGAATGAGGGGCTTGACCAGAGTCTGGTTCTCGTACCCAACTGCAACTTCAGCAATATTTACAGCAAGATCGCCTATCCTTTCTAGATCTGTAGCCAATTTCATCATCGTCAGAACATACCTGAGGTCTTCTGCCAGAGGTTGAAATCGGCCAATGTAATTGCAGATTTCCGTATCCATTTTTCTCTGCAAGTCATCAATAACTTCATCGTTTTCGATAACAGTTCTTGCAAGGTCGCCATCAAGTCTATCCAGCGCATCGATGGCTTTCTGAATACTGGATCTTACGTTCTCCATCATGTCTGAAAGCATTGATTTGAGCCTGTTGAGTCCCGCTTCAAGATGTCTTTGTCTCTCTGGTGTCATCAGAACCAACTCCCGTCAACTAAAGATTCCTCTCAGATAGTCGCTTGTCCTTTGATCCTTGGGATTTGAGGTAATCTTTTCCGTCGTATCAAACTCTACTAACTCTCCAACATAAAAGAACATAACATAATCCGAGATCCTCAGTGCCTGCTGCAAATTGTGGGTTACTATAACAATAGTATACTTCTCAGAGAGTTCTTCTATTAACGTTTCTATTCTCTGAGTAGCAATAGGGTCAAGAGCGCTTGTCGGCTCGTCCAACAAAAGGACGTCGGGTTCTACAGAAAGAGCCCTTGCTATGCAGAGTCTTTGCTGCTGGCCTCCCGACAGATTTGCTGCATTCTTCTTCAGTTCATCTTTGACTTCGTCCCATAGAGCAGCTTGCTTTAGTGATTTCTCGGTTATTTCACGCAGAACTTGGCGGTTCCTAATGCCATGAATTCTTGGGCCGTAAGTGACGTTTTCCTGTATTGTCTTCGGAAAGGGATTTGGCTTCTGAAATACCATTCCGATATGTTTCCTGAGTAATACAGGATCCATATCTAGAATCTCATCGCCTAAGAGCTTGACAGAACCGGTATGCTTGTATGAAGGAATTAAGTCATTCATTCGGTTTAGAACTCTCAGAAAGGTCGATTTCCCACAACCTGACGGACCTACTACTGCAGTTACCTTTCTCTGAGGTATATCACAGGTAACTTCTTTAAGAGCATGCTTCTCGCCATAGAAGACATTTAGGTTTTTTATTTTGAATATTGGTTCAGTCATCTCATCCCTCCATCTTCCGAGATTCCCTTCTTCTCCTGATTGCAACCGACATGAACAGCGCCACCACGATGATCAAGAGAACTGATACGCTTCCCTCCAACTTTGGAGTTACATTATCAGGATATATCGCGGAGAGCACGAAAATATGTGTAGGAAGAGCCATCGCCGGTTCAAAAGGACTAGAAGGATTTCTGGTTATATAGAATGCAGCTCCTGTGAAAAGCAACGGCGCGGTCTCACCAATTATTCTTCCAATTGCGATGATTACTCCGGTAAGTATTCTTGAAGAGGATGCAGGTATAACAATTTTGAAGGTTGTTTCGGCTTTATTGGCGCCCAAGGCCAGCGATGCTTCTCTGTATGACTTCGGGACCGCTACAAGACTTTCATGAGTATTGGAGATTATATACGGAAGTGACATAATTCCGAGTGTCAGACCTCCTGCAATGACTGAAGTTCCGAATCCAAAGGTGATCGAGAAAAGCGACAAGCCGAACATTCCGAAGACGACGGAAGGTATTCCGGCAAGAATATTGTTTGCTGTAAGCACTAGGCGCTGCAGACGATTCTCCTTACTATACTCACTGAGATATACTGCTGCGAGTATCCCAACAGGTACCGAGAAAAGAAGAGCTATCGACAGGAAATAAACAGTCCCCAGTATTGAAGGCCAGATTCCGCCTTCGGTCATTGAGTTTCTTGGAAATGAAGTCAGAAACTCCAGGTTTATATCATCTAGACCAGACAGTATTAGGAACCCTACGATTAAAAGAATTATGGTCACCAGAAGATAGGATATGATTCCGAAAACTATCTTCGCAATTCTATCTATTATCATCTTCTCATTCCTCTCTTCAAGCGCATTGCCGTAACTGTGAAGATAAGTGATATCATCAGAAGGACTACTCCTATCATGAAGAGGGCGAAGTAATGAGTACTTGCTAGCTCCACTTCTCCCATTTCACCTGCTATTGCAGCTGTTAGGGGTCTTACAGGATCGAAGATTGATTGTGGAATCATGGTTGCCCCCCCTGCAATCATTAAGACCACCATCGTCTCTCCAATTATTCTATTCGTTCCAAGAATGATTGCGTTGAGAATTCCACTTCTGGCCTGGGGAATGAGCACCCTGAAAAGAGTTGAGGTCATATTGGCGCCGAGTGCCAGTGAGGCTTCTTTCTGATCTACTGGGACGGCTTTCAACGCATCTTCTATCAGAGTTACGAAATAAGGTATTGCAAGAACAGAAAGCATCAAAGAGGCATTCAAAATATTCAGTCCGGTCCACACTTTCATCGGGAATAGGTCCATCAACCATTTGGAAATATATTTGAGACCAAAACTTCCCAGTACTACTGAAGGTATTCCCGCCGTAAGCTCAAATACATACTTCAGGAAATCATGTGTCTTCCTGTTTCCGAACTCCGCAAGGAAAATAGCGGATATGAACCCCAACGGGATAGAGATAAGCAATGTAAGCCCTGTGACTGCAAGCGTGCCGGACAAGAGAGCGAGGATGCCGAATTCGGCATCCTCGTACGTTGGGTACCAGCGAGTGCTGAGGAAGAAGTCTCTCAAAGATATCTTTCCAAAGACTCTAACTCCATCAGATATCAGAAAGAAGAATATTCCGAACAGAATAACCATTGTCAGTAGGGCAGCGCCCGTTACCAACACTCTTGAGAAAAGGTCAATTCTCTTCCTACTCAACTCGCTTCATCCGTTCCTACTCTATGCCGTAAGCGTTTACATAGCCCACACTGAGAACCGCCGACTGGCCTTCAGGTGAAAGAGCGAATCTCAAGAAGTCTCCTATAACACCGGTGGGGAGTCCGTTGGTTGCATCGACAAACATGAATAGCGGCCTTGATATTGGGTATGCACCGGAGTTTACGTTAGCTACGGTCGGTTCAATATTCTCTACTGTAAGAGCTTTCACGTCTTCAGTTATGTATCCCATGCCTATGTAACCGATCGCATACTTGTTCTGCATTATTTGCTCGACTTCCGCCCTTGTCGATGCCAATTGCTGAACCTGAGGGGCCAGCTTATCGCCTTTCATAACATGTTCAACAAAATACTCAAATGTTCCCGATGCATTATCTCTGGACAGCGGAACTATTCTGTTCTTTGGCAGCGAAGAATCGATTTGATTCCATGTGGTCACCTTACCCGAGTAAATGTCGTAAAGCTGTTGAACAGTTATGTTTTCGATCTCAAGAGACTTATTGACAACTATTGCTATTCCATCGTATGCAACGATGAAGGGAATGAAGTACTTACCTTCTTTGTTCATCTGCTCGATCTCCGAGCTCTTGATCCATCTACTGGAGTTTGCTATGTCTGCCTGTCCGTTGAACAGAGCTTTTATACCGGTTGAAGACCCCGCACCCTCAATCGATATCTCTGCATCCGGGTTGATTTCTTTGTAGGCTTCGGCCCACAGCTGTGCGACAGGATAAACAGTGTTTGAGCCCTTAATAACAAGAGTAGAACCAAATGCCGTTCCGACTAACATGAGCAAAACAAATACAGTACCGAAACTCTTCATGGCCACACCTCCTGAAGTTTTTTCCACATTTTATTTATACACAGAAGGTGTTATAGGGGTTTTATTAGAGTATTCCTATTTGTCCTTGCTGCTGAAATGTGCTGCTAGAGAAGAATTTCCGAGCAATAAGTAGTGCAAGTTCAGATTCTTGAAGTCTCCGGCAGTCGCACTATATTGTAAAATCCTTATCAGTAGGTGCTTATGAACGACAACGACGATTATTATCGGTGGTTTAAGAACTTTACGCTTCCTGAATTGCAGTAAAGAGCCGTTAATCTCGTCTCTGGATATAGAAACTGTCGAGAATCAATCCCTTTGCCGTCTTCGCATAACCAAACAGACCATCAACGGTATAGTTGAACAACATGTAGTGATATGCATTTGCAGAGGCGATCAGGTCTTTTCCTGAACCAATGTCATAGAGCGGTGCACCACCACCGGCTGAAATAACGTAGGTCACACCGTTTTTCTCGACCCTCTGGTAACCGTGATCATGCCCGTTTAGAACTAGATCTACTTTGTAATCTTCGAATACCGGTACAAGATACTGCTTTATATAGAGATGGTCGCCATGAGGACCGAAACTATAGGGGGGATGGTGGAAGTAGACTATTGTGAATGCAGGGTCTTCCTCTTTTGCCTCTTCGAGTTCCGTCAACAGCCAAATGTACTGCTGTGAATACTTGTCGAAAGCTTCATTCGTATTTAGACAGATAAAGAATACGTCTCCGTACCAGAAGCTATAGTATCGCTTATTGCCGGGAAAAGCAAAGAACTTTGTGTAGTTCTCAGCAGATGCCTCGTGATTACCAATTGTACTGTAGAAGACGCTATCCGATAAGATGTCAATTACATTGAAAAAACTTGTCCATTCATCGAGAGTGTCGTCTGAGGATACGAGATCTCCTGTATGTATGACCAGCGGAACATTTTCACGGGCAATTCCATGGGCAATTTCGAGATGCACCGCATGGTTGCTCCTGCTGTCTCCATAGACTGCGAAGCTAAATGGGGTCCTTTTCAAAGGAGCTGTTGTAAGTATGCCGCCATTCCTGAAGATTACTTTTCCGTCCTTTTCGCTTTTTACAGTGTATGCGTAACTCATTCCCGGTTGAAGACCGGAGACTTTGAATCTGTGCAACGTAACTTCCTGCTCGGAATAGATTGATTCATTTGAACCATCGTATACTATCAGGAAAGAGTCGGAAGGCTCCTCGGTAAACCAGTTAATCGTTACCCCATCCCCAGAAACATCATTAAGATAGAGAGAAAAGAGCTGAGAGATTGCCAGAAGAAATATCAGAATTGTGTATTTTTTCACTTTAGTCATCTCCTTTGGTCTGTTGTAGCTGTTAAGACTGATCCAACTCATAAGAGATTATAACGAAAAAGCGGTTTTGTATCTCGTCATAAAATCTCGCGAATTCCATTTTATTTTAGATGGCAGACAACTATCCGGCGGTTCAGAGAATTTCGGATCACGAGATAGTGATGATTAATTGCGTGATATAATCTCAAAGCGGAGGTGAGCCAAATGGAATTATACAGTAGTGAGAGTGAACCACCACTTTGATTTGTCTCGCCCATTGAAGCCTCCCTCTATCTAATCGGAGTTGCTTTGCTACTAGAAGAGGAGGTGTAGGTGTGCGAGAGATACTGATTTCAGAGAATGGAAAAATGAAAGTCATAGAGTCACCGACGGAAGGCTGCTGGATCAATGTTATTGCACCTGACAGTGGTGATATAGCTTTTCTCAGAAGTTTGGAGATCGACGAGGACTTTGTGTATGATGCTCTAGATCAGGAAGAAAGGGCAAGGTTTGAGCAAGACGAAGAACTCATCTACGTGATTACTAAGCTTCCATACTTCGATATCAACGACGAGGCGGTTCCTTACAGAACGACCACTCTTGGTATCGCTATGAAGTCCGGTTATTTTGTTACCATAAGTGGTTTCGAAAACGCCATTGTTTCTGACATAGTTGAAGGCAGAGTTAGGGACATATCAACCAAGAAGCGTAATCGTTTTCTTCTAAGAATCTTCGATAGGGCAACGGTTTATTACCTTAGGTATCTGAAGGAAATCCGAAGACTGTCAAATGAAGTCGAATCAGAGTTGCACAGATCGACCAGGAATCAAGAACTGGTGGCAATGTTGAATCTTGAAAAGTCTTTGGTCTTCTTTACCACATCTCTTAGGTCCAACGAGTTGATGTTTGAAAAGCTGAAGAGAGCCAACATTCTAACTTTATACGAGGAGGACGAAGAGCTGTTTGAGGATATTTCCATTGAGAACAGACAGGCTATAGAGATGGCGAATATTTACAGCGACATTCTGACGGGAATGATGGATGCCTTCGCGTCTGTTATTTCCAACAACCTCAACGTTGTAATGAAGATACTGACAATAGTGACTTTGTCTCTTCAGATTCCGACACTGGTTGCATCGATGTATGGAATGAATGTCAAACTTCCTTTTATGAACTACAGTTCTATCTTCTACTGGTCAATGGGTCTCTCGGGAGTTGTGGCGTTTCTTGTTGCCATAATACTCTTCAAAATTAGATGGTTTAAGAAGTAGTTCGTAGAGACTTAAGAAGGAAGATCTGAGTCAACGAAGTCAACAGTAGTACAGGGGGAATTAGCGTAACTGGAAGAAATAGCCCTAAGACTGCATAGAAGAGAGCCATGCCGGTAGATATTAATAGCGTGGCTCTCTTTTTCTGTCCACAGAGCTTGAATATTTTGTCATAATAGTGATCTCTATCACCTGTGAAAGGTGATTTCTTCGCAATAGATCTTCTCAAGAAACCCACGAAAAGGTCAAGTACTACGGGCCAGCAAATAGCTGCAACTCGAACGAAATTCTGACTTCCCCAAGACTGTATGAGTAACGTTCCCACAAATGTTCCGGCGATGTATGATCCCTGGTCCCCCATAAAAAGCCTTGCGGGGGGAAAGTTGAAGATCATATATCCGGCATAAGCGCCAGCGACTGCAAGAGACATAAGAGGCATAAATCCCGTGAAGAAGGCGAAGATTCCGAAAACAATCATATTAGTTGAGCATATTCCGTCAAGTCCATCCACCATATTATAGGCGTTAACCGTTCCTGCAAAGATGATTGATAGTATTATCGAATCGACTGTCGAGAAGCCGTAGATTACGAATGCAACGGAGAATCCAACAAGAATTTCCACTACCAGTCTGATCTTTGGTGATATGCCTCTTATGTCGTCCGCAAAGCCCAGAGTCCACATGATGATTATTGCGGGGAAGAACTCCGGACTCTGAATTAGCCATGGAACAAGCGCAAGTAGAATTGCAGTTCCACCCATATAGCTAATCGGTTTTTCGTGGGGCTTTAGAGTCCCCGAAGGCCTGTCTACCAGATCTAGCTTAATGCCAACTCTACGAAAAAGGAAACATAGTACGGCCGAGAGAACGAGAGCGTAGACAAAAGCCATCATCAGTTATACTCCAAAGCCTTTTCAATAGTGTGAGCAACGAACTGCTGTTCTTCTTCAGACAGATTATTGAAGAAAGGAATAGCAACCGTTCTTCTTGCGAGCTCTTCAGTTACGGGAAACATGCCATTCTTGAATCCAAACTTTGTCATATAAAAGGGTTGAAGGTGTATAGGTCTGAAATAGTCTCTGCACTGAACACCATTGTCATTGAGGTATTTCATGAAGTTGTCTCTCTCTATCTTTTCATCAAGCCTTATGACATACACGAACCAGCCGATACTTGTAGCGTAGTCTGCCACAAAGGGAGTCTCTACTCCATCAATCTTTGAAAGCAATTTCTCATATCTGTCGGCAACTCTCTGCCGCTTTGCTAGAATTTCATCAATTCTCTTAAGCTGCTCTAAACCCAGTGCTGCCGACATCTCGTCCATCCGATAATTGTAGCCCAACCTCACATGTTCAAGCCAATTTTCTGATGTACCTCTTCCCTGATTCCGCATGCTTTTCGATAATTCGGCAATCTTGCTGTCGTCAGTAACAATTATTCCACCCTCCCCAGTTGTGATTTGCTTGTTTGGATAGAATGCAAATGCACCTGCGAGACCGAAAGTGCCGGTTCTCCGCCCCATAAAGGAGCTCCCCAGCGCCTCACATGAATCCTCTATGATTTTTACGCCGTGTCTGTTACAGACACCTTCTATCCCGTCCCATTCAAGGGGATGACCAAAAATATCGACCGCCATGAAAACATCTGGAATGAAGGGTCCTAACTCAATTTGACCTGTATTCAAACCGTTTTTCGAATAATAGCCAAGAGCATCTTCCAAAGTCTCTGGAGAGATGTTGTATGTTGCCTCGTCAATATCTGCGAAAACAGGAACGGCGCCTTCGTATACTGCAACATTGGCTGAGGACACAAAAGTGAAGGAGCTTGTGATCACCGCCTGGTCCTGTTTCAAGTCGAGAGAGCGAACTATAAGATGAAGGGCGCTGGTCCCGCTGTTTACTGCAACTGCGTGCTCGACACCAATATATTCTGCAAACCTTTCTTCAAATTCTGCGACTTTTGGTCCGATGGATAGAATTCCGCTACTCATGATTTCAGTAACAGCGGATATCTCTCTTTCAGTTATGTCCGGTCTGGAAAGGGGTATAAACACTACTTCACCTCCTGGGGAGACTTTGAAAATAGAGAAAGCATTAGTCCCAGCATGAACGACCATAATGCGGCAAGACCAATCTGGAAGTCTTTTGGCAGTAAAAAGGTCAATGTGTGTGCTGGAAGCCAGAACCATATCAGAGAGAATAAGGCTTTATCGACGTTTTTCCAGTTCTTAGCATGAAGAATAAGATTATCGAGCAACCTGTGAAACAGAACCAAGAAGACTCCAAACTGAAGATTCATTGATGCAGACCGTGTGACTGCATTCAGAAATGAGTCTTCTGCGAAGGATGTCGGCAGAATTCTGTTGATTACCAAAGCAGAAACGAATCCCTCGTAGCCAATGAAGGCAATCTTTATGAAGATTGACAGGAAAGCCCATTCTAGCGCCTTCAAAACCATTACGGAAGCAGAGAGGTTTTCCTTAGAACCTGCAATCTTTGCGCTGACGAAATCTCCAAGAGTTCCGAGAATCGCAAACTGAATCATTGCAGAAGCAAAGGGGAAATCTCTGACAAATTCCACATACCATCTCATCGAAAATCACACCCGGCACTTATTTTGACTGTGGCATCGTCAACTATTTCGGCCGTGATTTTGTTCAGCTCTTCAAAATCGTTGTTATCAACGGCTGCCCTAAGGCGACTGGCTATCGAAAATAAGGTCGTTTCATCCATTGCTTCCTTTGTCTTCAGACGAAAAATCTTTGGATGCTTCGTCTGAATAAATTCTTCGTTCGTAAGGACAAGTTCCTCGAATAATTTCTCGCCCGGTCGAACTCCCGTGTACTTTATTTCTATTTCTTGCTGCGGTACGTATCCTGCCAGTGTGATCATCTCGTTTGCAAGAGAAGAGATCTTGACGGGTTCTCCCATATCTAGCACGAAAACGTCTCCGCCTCCGGAGTAAGCTCCTGCCTGAAGCACAAGCGATACAGCTTCTGGGATAGTCATAAAATATCTAGTCATTCTTGGGTCCGTCACGGTAACGGGACCGCCCGACTGGATTTGTTTCTTAAAGAGGGGGATCACGCTTCCTCTGCTTCCCAGAACATTGCCAAATCTGACTATTCCGAACCTTGTTTTACTTCTCGATGAGATAGACCTAACGAACTCCTCTGCGATTCTTTTTGAAACGCCCATTACAGAACTCGGCTTGACGGCTTTATCAGTAGATATTACCACCATAGTCTCCGCACCGAACTCACTGGCAAGCATAGCAACGTTGTAAGTGCCAATGGAATTAACTTTGAACGCTTCCGTCGGGTTCTCCTCCATCAGAGGTACATGTTTGTGAGCCGCTGCATGAAAGATGACTTCGGGTTTCATCGTCTCGAAGATATACCTCATTCTTGATGAATCGGCAACGTCGCAAATCAGCTGACAGAGATCGAGATCGGGAAACAACGACCCAATCTCCTGTCTGATCTCATAGATACTGTTTTCTCCCTTACCCGCCAGCAGCAGTCTTCTGGGCTTCAGTGGAGCTATCTGCCTGCAAAGCTCACTTCCGATGCTTCCTCCGGCACCGGTTACGAGTACAGTTCTTCCGACAATGTAATCCTTAAGTGAATTCGCATCGATGCGCACGCTCTCTCTGCCAAGCAAGTCCTCGATGTTGATCTCTCTCAAGTATCCTAGCTTCGCTTTGCCATCCATTATCTCTGTAATGCTAGGCAGCGTCTGAGCTTTTACCTTTCCCACATCGATCTTTGAGAAAATCCTTCTCAAAGTAGCTGCATCAGCAGAAGGGATTGCGATTATGACTCGCTTCACATCCATCTTTTCAACCAAGGCCATGATTTCGTCTGTGTTTCCCAAAACCGGGATTCCCCTGATCCGTTTTCGAAGTTTTCTTGGGGAATCGTCGATAAACCCTATAACCAGCCCATTTTCTGGGCGGCGAGACAATTCCTCCGCTATTGAAGTTCCCGCATCACCGGCGCCCACTATCAGTACTCTCTCTGCAGAGGAAACGACATGATGATTTCTACTCAATATGCTCAGCCAGAATATCCTTGACCAGATAATCAAAAACACAGAGATAATGGCAGCCATAGTCGATACCGTGAATGGTACCGTAAGAAACCTGATGCCAAAAAGATTCAGAAGTCTTCCGGTAGCAAACCCTACTGCATAACCTATGACGACCGCCCTTAGAATAATCAGATAATCTCTGAAGTAGCTGTAACTCCAGGCTATTGTATAGACTCCATTCAGAATCAGAGAGACTACTATGAATAAGCTGAAGTAGACTCCATTGACAAAAAACTGAGGTTCGTCCAAAGTGAAGATTCCGTATCTGAAGTACATACCTAAAATGAATGCGAAATAGACCATCAACGAATCGAAAACCAGAAGTGTCAGATTTCTTCTGAAGCCACTTAGATCACCGTGTCTTTTCAAGCACCTCACCTCATGGAGATTCTAGCATACTTAGCGCAAGCTCAGAATTCGGAAGCCATCTGAAAATGATCTCAGCTTCAACACCCCTTAGTAACACGAGAAAACCTCTCGTCTGTCTGAGCAACGCGAATCGCAGATTGAGCAGACAGCTCCTTGTCTTTGATCTCGAGCATTATGTCAAAATCATATGAACTGCTTACTCTAAGAAAGTCTGAAAAATGCTCAAGATCGATGCTCTCCGTGTGTTTACCCTTTCTTGCTCCACCTTGTTGAGTGCTGTAGTCGACAACGGGGATGCCGTCTTCAGGAAGCCATGTCCACTGAGAAAGCTTCAGCGAATCCATTTGAGTTATTCCATCGCCGAGAATTGAGTGTGGAATACGTCAAGAAGTACGGGAATACCTGTAGAGTTATCTATCGAGAGACAGTCCACCAGCGAGTAAAGCCTCTCATCATTTTCAATGACTAGCCTTTCGCGTACGTTTTCGGGCAGATATTTGTACCGATCAATGAATCTTTCCATAGCCTCTTTCTTCTTTCCGTAAACTCCACCAAAGTGAATCTGAATCTTCGCACTCTTGTCAAGCCCCATAAGATCCAGAAGCTTGGCATGATACTTAAGCTCAGAAATACTGTTTTCCAGAACTTCACGCTTGGGTGAGTTAAGTAAGACGAACTGATCGGGGTGCATTGAAATCCTCATATCGTATGTTCTTATCATCTTCCCGATTCTGTCGAAGTCACTCTTGAAATGCATCTCCCAGTCAACCCTACAAACAGGGTGGGATGCAAACGGAATCAAGTCTGAGGTTATTCTGAAGAAGAGGATACTCTTCGCTCTGTTGAATTCAAGGATCTTTTCAAGGCACATGAGATTTGCCGCTGTAGTTTCAAGCAATCTCTCTTCGCTGTATGATGAAAGCCTGAGTGTCCTCGCAGAACAGCACTTTACGGTTCTGTTGATGCACGTGTATCCAATCTTCATCTTCTACCTCCTACCATAGTATTTTAGCTGAGTTTCGGATAGAGAATGTATAATTGATTCGATATTGATTGAGAGGTGAGTTCTTTGAGGGTTAAGAAGCAGCAATCTTTCCCATTTCTTAGGGTAGCCGTTGTTGTTTTTTTTGGGCTTTCAATCCTTCTTCTTGTGCTTTTCGCTGTTCAGCTGGGAAAGGTGAAGAATCTTGCGGACAAGATTGCGAACCTCGAAAAGCATCAGGCGGCACTTGAACTGGAGATAAGTGCTGTAACGGGTGTACAGAGAACTATGAACGTTAATCTTTACTATTACAACGAGCTTCTAGACAGATTGATAAACGGTGAAATAGCTTGCGATATAGAAGCTGTTATCCCTGTACAAAGAACAATTCCGGTTTCTCAGTCTCCAATTAACGACGTTGTACGTCTTCTTATAAGAGGTGAACTGACAAAGGCAGAACGAGACCTCGGGTTCAAGACGGAATTCCCTGGCAGAGAGCTTCAGTTTCTTGGAGCGAAGCTGGAAAATGGAGTTCTCTATCTGAGATTCTCGGATCCTTTGGGATTCACTTCAGGTGGATCGTGCAGAGTGAGCCTCCTGAAGGCACAGATTGAGAAGACTGCACTGCAGTTTGATACCGTCAAAAGTGTTGTCTTAGAACCCGAAAACATCTTCCAACCCTAGAGTGAGTGCAAGCTGAAACTGAAGTTTACTATGTGGTAATGCGCAAAGCAATTGACTTTAACAAATATCCGTGGTACAATAATTACTAAGACGTCCGAAAACGGGCGTCTTTTTCGTTGTCTCTCTTTGCTCTGCTATTCCTTTTCATTCAGAAAAAGACAAGTATTATGAGAGTCGTACCTATGATTCCTACTATTCCAAGACCGTATTTCTCCCACTTTGCGAGTCCGGTATGATAATGGAAAGCTCTCATCTCTGTAATCCACCTTGGGACAGCTGCTATCTGGGCTACCGTGAATCTCTCTTTTTTTCCGAAAGTTATCCATGCCCTTCCGGAACCTTCAGCCTCAATTTCAACAGAATAGATCCCCTCTTTAGTGAGCTCTGAGTCGTGCCTGACGTAAAGATATGAGTAAGTATCGCCAAAAAACTCGTACATTATCTCAGGTTCTGTGCTTTCGAGGAAGAAGTCTTCGAGAACCTCTCGATCTGGACCATAAAATGTCAGATTCGGTCGGAAATCTGCAGTTGATTTCATATTGTCAGCTTCCTTTGGTACTCCAAAAAGCATATGAAACTGTTGGCCGGCGGTCCCTTCGAAAACAAATCTGATCTTCTCCGCTGATGAGAAAATGTAGTAATAGATTTGGGAAAGATCAATTTCTTTTACAAGATATGATCCTTCCACAAAGTCTTCAGGAGTAAGGAAAAAGGGAATGTGTGAAAAAGCCGAGCTGGCAAAGACAATCAGTAGTGACACCAAAATCAGTGTCTTCTTCATAGAAAGCCTCCTAAATTGGAATGAATGCAAGTAAGTTTACCAGCAATTGCCTTACTTTCTTTCAGCTGGAAATAGTGGGGAAGCCTAAATCATGAACATCTTTGAGGCAAGCATATAAGACCAGAGAGTTAACTGAGTTGATCGGAGCAAATTTCGTTTAACCACATTCACGGCAGTTAGAGCTGTCTTTGATAGCAATCGAGTATCAAGGCAAAACAACAAGTTTAGTCTCGCCGGGTAATTTCAACTTCAGGAGGAGTCACAATATTCTTTCAAACGATGAAATCTCCAGTAAGTATTCCCACTCATTTGACCTCAAGTTTCTGGACCCGGTTTCGATTTCCCCTACCTGGTTATCGTAAGGATCAGATCTATAGAATCTCTTGGCAGGCACAAGGGGAGACATGAAAGCTGAGTTAGAAACCATTCTGAATGCATCGAGATTACCAAAATAGAATTCTCTGTATGCCGGCATATCTTTTCTTGACCCTCCAAATGAACAGTCTACAGGTAGCCAGCCGAAAGGCTCAACCCAGAACATCGCCCAGTCATGAGGGCTGGCACCCAAAGGAGCTGCAAACCATCCGGACTGCCATCTGGCAGGAATACCTTTAATCCTGCAAAGGGTAATGAACAAGAGAGCCTTCACTCCGCAGTCGCCTCTAAGATTGACGGCTGCGAATTCGGAGAGATTCGGATAGAGTGCATACTCACTCATAAAAGTGTACTTGACGTTTTCACATATCCAGTCGTAAAAACTCTTCGCGATGAAATAAGGGTTATTTTCGCTCCCGACAATTTCCTCCGCCAAAGATCTGACTAGAGGCGAAAAGACTACATGAGGAGCTTGTTCGCATAGATAGCCCGAGAATCTCTTTGCGTCAGGTTCTACACAGCTAAAGGGGTCTAGGGAAGTAGATATTTCGGAGATTTCGTATTCATATTCGATGCTGAAAACCGTATCGTTCTTTGCAGCCGCTTCCATGTATACAGTACGCTGAGAGTAGTTAGCCGGTGATAGAAAATAGCTGTGGCTTGAACTCAAGATCCTCGTTGAAGACACCTGATCTCCAACTCTGGATACAGGTAACCAGCAACGATAGACACTTTCATCGGAACCTTCGACGGAAATCAATGACTTTGCAACTACTCTGAATCTTGCGGGTTGCCTTTCACTTATCAGTCGATCTATTTCTTTGTGAAGAGAGACTCTGGTCGCTTCCCTATCTGTGTTCTTGTTTTTCAGTCGCTTCTCGTATTCTGGCATCGTGAATAGGAGGTTCTTATCGAATCTTTTCTCGAATTTCTCTTCACCGTCGAAAATCATGGAGTCGAGCTTTCTGGCGCTGTTGAGAGAATCGAATTCCCCTTCAGTGAATCCTTCAAGATCTCTTGAGAGAATCCCCAGAGCCTCTGAAGCCGAATAGGGATAGTTGTTTTTGAGCCTTACGATTCTCTCTCTTTCCCACCTTAGTCTTTCAATCATTATCGAAGGGAGATAATCATCAAGTTGGATCTCTATCTCCTTTAAAGCGCCGTCATAATCCCCAATACTTTCGAAGAAGCTTATCTTCTCCGGAAGTTGTGCCGCAAGAAACTTCATATCCGTCCCCCCATTCAGTTCAACCTGTGAACTCAAGATGATTATATCAGCTGCAAGGTCTTTCCAAAAAAAAGGCGGTCTCCGTTCTGAGACCGCTATTCTTTTGAGATATTAGGGGTGGAATTTTCTCCACTGAATAAGCCAAAGCAATTCTGTGCCAGAAAAACTATGCATCGAGTGAGAATCAGCATGCCAAGTCAATGTAAGCCTTTTGAATTTACGTTGAATGCTGTCAATGAACAGATTATGTCATTGAGCTCGCAAGGGAATAATCCTGTGAAAGACGATTACCCCGAAACGGAAATCAGTGTTTCTTTTGTCTTGAATTGCCGAATTCTCACTTTCCGTTTTTCAAAGACAAGCACTGAACTTGATACGCTCATTAAACCTAAACAATCATTGATTCTCCTTGGATTTCGGGGAAGTTCGATTCATGCCATTGTTTTGATCTTGTATGTGCGCCGCATTCATTCACAGATCACTAGAACGTATTCTAGACTGGTAGAGATCCATGCTCAGAGTACTCTTTCGTTATCATAGAGGTTCCTGCGACAGTTAATAGAAGGCATTCTTAATTGATCAGTATAGGATGAATGTAACTCGAGAACTCAAATAATGGCGAGCAGGAAAAGAGAGCTCCGCGTTCGGAAAGAGTAGAGGTATTTGTCATATAATGGTTGTTGAAGAGACGGCGCCTAGCTTTGGTCAAGTGAAGAGTATGTAGTTGGCAGCCAGTATGAATTCCGGAGGTGCTAATGTGGCAGAAATCGAGTTGAACAAAGCTGTTCCCGATTTTTCTTTGCCCGATCAGACCGGAACTGAAGTGTCATTGTCGGATTTTTCGGGCAAGAGAGTCGTTCTATACTTCTACCCAAAAGACAATACTTCGGGTTGTACTCTTGAGGCGGAAAACTTCAGAGATCTAGCGGATCAATTTGCCAGTAACAATGCGGTTGTAATAGGAATCAGCAGGGACAGTCAAAAGTCTCATCAAGGCTTCGCACTCAAACTTGATCTAAACTTCTCCATTCTAAGCGATAAGAATGAAGAGATACACAAGCTGTTTGACGTGATTAAGCCGAAGAAGATGTACGGTAAGGAGTATCTGGGAACTGAGAGATCGACGTTCATTATTGACGAAGAAGGGGTTCTCATTAGGGAGTATAGAGGCGTTAAAGCAAAGGGTCACGCACAAGAAGTCCTGAATTTCATAAGCAAGTTGAAGTAGGCGGGATAAGTAGTCTGTAGCAAACCTTGCTATACATCTTTTCGAAACCCTCTTTAGAGATAGAGCCTTTTCATTTGCCGCATTCACCGAAAGGACACTTTCAAGTTCGTGTTTCAGCGAAAGCCGTAATGCCTTTCGCAATAATAACCTACCGAATTCATGCCCCTGAAAGCGCGGCAGAACTGCTATGGGACCGATTTCCAGATGTCCATCTTCGTTGATTTCTGAGAAGAAGGGCCCGATAGGCTCATTCCCCTTAAGAAGAAGCTGGATACCGGAATCAGGTACCTTTCTGTTTGAAGTCAGTTCTCTCAGTTTGTCCTCGGTGATGTCTAAGTGACCTGCAATTTCAGCGAAGGCCGAGTTGATAATACAACAGTATGCCTGTCCACGAAGGTCAATCGAGAAATCTGTGAATTGATTTCCTTGGGAATGTCGAGTGAAACGTGCTCAAGCCCTCCTTTTAGGACAAAAAAGTATCTTTCTATGGAGAAACCGATTTCCTCAAGGATTTTCTGAACCGGTCGCCCGGGTGAGACGAAGATATATACTTCGTCAACTTCGGAAATCATACCGGAAATGGAATTCAGAAGCGACCTGTAAGCACCGACTTGCGAAGTTTCTGAATGAAAGATCATGAACCTTCCCTTTCCAGCCTTTCTATAAGGTTCTTCAAGGATCAGTGAAGCTGCTCCAATTACTCTTCCATCTTCACTTAAGAGTACTACAGAGGGATGTCTCTCATCTGCAACAAAGTCGTCGCAAGGAAGATATTAATCGTCGTGTTCTGGTGCCACACGACGACTGTATTCTATGAAACTCTTCAGGATTGAGTCGTCTACCTTTTTTATCGCGCGACACCACCTTCATTCAAGCGTATAACGCATATTCTATCTCAGATCCGGCGTCGTAATGCATCATAATTAAATCTACTCAAGAGGGAGTTAATGCATCAAAATAGAATCTACTTAAAGTCGAGTGTTTCTGGCAAAACAGGCAAAATAGAACACTCCTTTCTTACTTATTGAGGAAGAGCGATTTCCTACTTGCCAAAAACAGGTGAAGGGCCACATAATGATCTGTTTCCTTGCGCTTGTAATGGAGACTGCCTTATGTAGAAAGCTGAAAGAGATTGGAAGTACTTTCTCTTACGCAGAAATACTTGAAGACTTGAAAGAGATAAGGGCAGTTGAGCTAACGGTAGAAGGCAAACGCTTTCTTGCAAGGACTGAAATGATGGGCAATGCTTACGACGCATTCAAAGCACTCAAAATAAGACCACCGGA
>NZ_DIMV01000068.1:59311-60108 GCF_002425715.1 Mesotoga sp. UBA5557 | reverse complement strand
TAAGAAGCATCGAGAAAGAGCATTGTCGAGAGTTCGCTCACTCACAAGAAGAGCGAGATTCTGAGCAGGATCATCTCAGAATGACGCGATGCAAAAGAAGGCTATCACCCCATGTCACTCGTACAAACTCTTTACTTCATCACCCGTAAGCCTGCCCTGAAAACTTGCCCCAATGAGCCTGCCCTGAAAATGCCCTGTTCAGGGTACCTGCACGGGATCTCGCATCTAAGAACCGCTTTACGCTCCAAAATCAAGGATCCGCTTTGCGCTGCTGAAAAAAAGTCCTTGGTCACTCGTCCAAGAGCAAGAACCCGTCCTTCGAAGAGCGGTTGCAAGTTTCCTGTTCCAAGTTGCAAGCATAAGAATCGCTGTACGCTTAAAGGCGGAGAGCCCACTGGCCGCTGACAAAGACAACGTTGTCCGTCAACGGTCTGCCGTCCACCGAGAAGAGCGGACCTTCGACAAGATCAAAACCGAGATCCCGAAACAAGTTCGGGATGAAAGCGAATGATTATTCCGAAAAGGAAAGATTCCGTCATTCCGACAAAGCTCCTGGTCGAAATCTTGATGCTCTTACTTCAATGGCCCTAACCAAGAACGAAGAACAGATCCTCGCTATGGAAGAACAGGTTTTTTCCTTGTCGAACGGAGAACCATTCAACGGTGAACCGCTTTCTTTGCTCTTTCCAACCCCCAATTTGCCATCCCCGACCCCGGTTCCTCCAAAGCCCAGATCCTGAACAGGAGCTCTTCAGGATGACAAAGTAAGTTCGTCCTGATCAGATTACTTTAATTTG